>NZ_DBHC01000006.1:0-77291 GCF_002296035.1 Roseivirga sp. UBA838 | reverse complement strand
TCCCCCCGTTCCTTGCAAACGGGACGCAAATGTAGCTAGGCTTTTTTGATTAGAACAAGCTTTCTGAAGAGTTTTTCGAAATAATTTTCTAATCCACTGATCATCAACCGATAGGCGTCTTGGGTTTTTTATAAAGGGGCACTGTACTGCAAGGCTCACCATACATGATTGACTTTACATGGGGTTTTAAAATTCTTGTAAGTTCTACATAAGCAGATTCGGGAACAGGTAATTTTCCGCACCCTTTTATTACAACTGGTCTGTTTTTGTAATGGGTAAGATCGATTTTACTTAGTGCTTCTTTGTACAAAGCAAACTCAAGAGTTTCTAAACTACCTAAAACTACCATATGGGCGACACCTTCAAGACGACTTGCGAGTAGCATATATGCCCAGGTTGGCACTATGGCATCCTCACTGCAAGTGAGCGCAATATTTTTATTTTCATACTGTGACCAATCGTGTGTTTTTACAAAGTCTCTTAGATCTTTTTCTCTAAGAATCATTCCTTGAAAAAGGTGTTGAGCGATATCATAAATCACTCTTTGGCCTGAATGATAGTATTGCTCAAGGTCTAGTGTTACCAGTGGACTGCTTGCTACCCGATTTACAATTTCTTTTTCTTCCATTAGAGTAGTGGTTTAGGGGTTGTAGCCTGAAACTCTTTTAGGTAACCAGGCTCTGTATAAGCAAGGTTTTCAAACTCCGTGTTCTCTAACTTATGACCAGCTAAAAGGCCTACTGCCCACGCTGACGGACTGAAGTCTTTCAGAAAACTGGCATTCTTGCTATTCATGATGTCTTGAAACTTGTCGGCACCATTGCCAAAGAACAACACTTTTTGACTGCTGAGGGTTTCCGCAAAACTATCTTGATTTAAAATGAGTGGCCGAGGTTCCTGAAGCTGCGTTAGCGACTGATTGTACAGAGCTGTATAAACCTCCATTCTTCTGGCGTCTATCATTGGACAAAGAAGTGTGTCCTTATGATTTATGGAGGCCTCTTTGGCCATGGCCTTGAGGGTGCTAATTCCAATTAAGGGCTTGTTGAGCGCAAAACAGATGCCTTTGGCTGTTGAAAGCCCAATACGAAGACCTGTGTAAGACCCGGGACCCATAGAAACAGCTATTGCACTCATCTGCACCATCTTTAGCTCTGCCTTTTTGAGCAGTTCCTGAATGAGAAGTGTTAGCTTATTGGCATGAGACTTATCTGAGAATAGCTTTTTTTCACACACTATGTTTTGTCCGCTGGTAATTGCCACGGAACAAACGGTAGTGGCGGTTTCTATACTTAATATGAAAGACATTAGAGTAATTGAATCAGTTTATCGGCTATAACAACCATTACAAAGAGCACAAAGATATAACTGATTGTTCGACTACTCATTTTTCTAGCTACTAATACCCCTAATGGCGAAGCTATGACTACGCCCATGGATATGGTGAGTGCGAGCGGCCATACAATATATCCGGTAGTGTGCCATTGCGAGCTATAACCTGTGGAACTGAAAGTATTGAGCAGTGTAATACAGAAGGCGGTTATAAATATAACCCCCAAAGAGATGGACTTGGCCTTTTGCATGGTCATTTGAAAGCCCGAGTTGAGGATGGGGATGATAATGGTACCTCCTCCCAGACCTGACAAGGCCGCAACTGCCCCTGCTGATGCTCCCACAAACCCTGACCCCAGCAACCCCACTTTTTTTTCCGAATTGTTGGATTCTTCCTTACGCGCCTGCCTCAATGTTCTCCAAATTATACCAATCATGAGGAGAATTACTATCAGATTGAATTCAGTCTTTTGATAGGCGGGGGTATTCACAAAATAATGCAGTAGAAGGAGGCCTACAAGGGTTGCAAAACTTCCCATAACCACTACTTCTTTCCAGTAAAACTCTCTTTTTCTCCAAAGGGCAATATTGCCGGCCAATGCGGCAAACATGGTTCCAAATATAGAGTTAGCAATGGTTAGTTGTACTATGGCCTCATCAGGAAAACCCATTATACCCAACATATAGGGTAATATGAGCACATACATTACTCCTCCTCCTATTCCTATAAGCCCGGCTAAAAAACCACCGGCAAGTCCCATAACAAAAAGCAACAGATATAAAGGAAGGGTCACCGGCCTGAAAGAATTTTGTTGTATTCTATAGGATTGTTAAGCAGTTGAATCGCTCTTTTTAAATCGTTATCGAAAGAAAAGGAGGCTTCTATCTGACCTCTTTCGAGGTGCTGACGCATGGCAAACTCTTCCTTGATCAGGTATTTAATCTCTTCTTTGCTTTTTTCCATATCGGACTGCACATCTCGACTCAACGCAGCTTCTAACTGCTTTAGGGCCTGGCCTATCTTGTCAGTTTCACCATATCGTTCGGCTGCTACTTTTAGTTCATCGATTTTGGTTTGTAATGGAGAAGAATAACTAAAGGTTTTATCGCTCACCCATTTCTTAAAGTCGAGATAAAGCTTTTCGGGAAGCTCGAACGATTGAGCGTTCTGAATCTGCGGAACAGCGCCTGAATATTGGTTAGCAAACTTAAAAATAAGGTCTTCTTTAAGCAGGCCAATAGCTACTGGTGAAAGTCTTGGCCTTTCTACCTGAACATCCGGATCGATTCCTCCACCATCATAAACTGGCCGCCCATTTTCGGTTCTAAAAGCAGTTTTAAGTGAGTCGGCAATCTTCCCTACAGAACCATCCGGGTTTCTGGAGCTGTAGTCTATGGCCTGAATACACCTTCCACTCGGTGTATAATACTTAGCAATGGTCACTTTCATTTGCGAGTTGTAAGAGAGCGGCAAGGTGCGCTGCACTAACCCTTTACCATAAGACTTTCTACCTACCAGTATGCCCCGGTCATAGTCTTGCATTACCCCGGCTACAATTTCTGAAGCCGAAGCACTTGAGCTATTTATTAGAACAGCCAGAGGAATTTCTGTATCTGTGGCGGCATTAAGTGCGTTGTAGGTAGCATTCATTTCTTCCAGTTTGCCTTTAGTGGTTACCACTAGCTGGCCTTTATCTATGAAAATATTTGAAATGTTCACGGCTTCATTGAGCAAGCCCCCACCATTGTCTCTAAGATCAAGTATAATTTTTTCGGCTCCTTCCTTCTTCAGTTCTCTGAGTGCATTCTTTACTTCTTTTGATGCATCTTCTCTGAAGCCTGTCAGCTTAATGTAGCCCACCTTCGCATCGACCATACCACTGTAGGGCACGTTGGGCAGCTCAATGCGTTCAAAATCTACTTTAAAATCTAATGGCCCCTCACCCGGCCTCAAGACTTTGAGGTTGATGGAGGATGAGGACTGTCCGCGCAGATAGAGGCTTGCTTTGTCATAGTCATTTTTTACATCAATGCCATTAATCGCTATTATTTCATCTCCTCTTTTCAGGCCTGCTTTTTGGGCCGGGTATCCTTCATTGGGCAACACTACTACAACCTTACCTCCATCACGCTCTCCGATAACAGCTCCAATACCCCCAAACTGCCCTGTATTTTCTGTACGCACATCTTCTATTTGATCTTCGGAATAATAGACCGTATAGGGATCTAAAGAACCAAGCATGGCATCAATACCGGTGCGCATGAGTGTATTAGGGTTGAGGTCGTCTACATAGTTGGCGTTTACCTCCTTATACATGGTGGCAAAAATGTCGAGGTTCTTAAGTATTTCGAAGTATTTGTCGTTTTGGCGAATGGCAGCCGCACTCAGCAGGCCGATGGCGAGCAGAGAAAAGACGATGAGCTTTTTCATGAATTATGCATTGAAGTTCCTGAAATAGAAGAACGGAAGATAGTATTTGATGTTTTTATGCGAAAGTTATTTCGTGCTTACGGTTTATAATGCACAAAAAAGCTCACTTTGAAAGTCGTATTTCTTTAGGACAACTTTCAAAGTGAGCCTTTCTAGCCGGAATTAGTTTGCCGCACATAATCGTGCTTAAGCCATACTCAATTTTTCTTTGGCTCTATCTATTCCATTCTTGCTAGAATTTGCTGCTTTCTCCAGAGACTCATTGTAAGTTTCTTTGGCGGAGTCTACTTTATCTGAAACCTCTTGTTTCAAATCGTCCACTAAATCGGTGGTTCCTTGGGCGATTTTCTTTCGGGTATTCTTACCACTGTCTGGTGCTAAAAGTATTCCTGTGATTGCTCCTGCAGCAGCACCAGCGGCTACTCCTAAAATAACTTTTGCTGTATTATTCATTTGCTTGTCGTTTTTAAGTTCCATAATTCACTTTTTATCATGAAAAAAGTGTTCCAAAGTTGGAAGCATGGAATAATGGCACCAGTGACGGTTTTGGAACCGTTACATCCCAGCCACTGTGGAAATTCATACACAACAGTGAGGATTATTTTCAGGCAAGTGTATTGAGTTTATCCAGCAACTTACCCACTCTCTTATGAATGATAGAAGAAGGCAGCTGCTTGTCGGCCGTATATATGAGGGCTATATTATATGCTTTAGCCCCTACTCTGTGTTTATTGAGTCGGTAGGCTTCTCGCATTTGTCGCTTTATCCGGTTGCGAGTAACGGCAGACTTGAATCGCTTCTTGGGTACGGAAAACATAGCCTGTGAAGCAGATTGCTCTGGGGGCGACTCCATGTAAGCCAACCGGATAGGGTATAAATAAAAATAGGAGCCTTTGTTAAAAAGCTCCTCGATTAATTTTTTACTATGCAGTCTTTCCCTTTTGGGAAAAGTAAACTTCAACGAATTTTTGGCCAAGTCCGTCACGAGGTTCAATTTAATAAACCTCAGATAAGAATTAGCCTTTGTGTCTTCTTTCGTCAGACACGGTCAGTTTATGACGACCTTTGGCTCTTCTGCTTGCCAATACTCTCCTTCCACTTGGAGTGGCCATTTTAGACCTGAATCCGTGCTTGTTTCTTCTTTTTCTCTGCGAAGGCTGGAATGTTCTTTTCATTATCTACTGCGTCTAATTGCAAAAGGACTGCAAAGATAGGTACTCTTTTTTTATTTGCCAACAACATCTAAAATTTAAAGATCACTGAGTTATAGAGAGCAATTATTAAGTCGTCTCATCACAGCTCATTACACTTCATAATTTTTTGACTTAAAATGTTAATATAATTTTACTTTACATAGGTTTAATTAATATTTACATTCTTCAATGAATATTAATTTTATTCAAAATAGGGATACTCATTTAGATCGCATTTGTTAGATTCAGTATACCAGCCACAAGCTGTGTCCGCACAGCGTCTTTTAACAGCCATTGGTGAAGACACAAATGGAGGCAAGGTTCAGAAATATACTTCTTGCGACTTAAGTAAGTAACCCTAATTCAAAATATGCTTAACCAATAAATCGACCGTTTTGAAAAAACTAATGGCACTTCTGGCTATGGCGAGCTTTTCATTTATCCCATTCAGAACTAATGCGGGCTGTACTGATACATTTCGCGACACCATTGAGGTGGAGTGCACGTCTGAGCCTGGCTCTGTTACCATCGATGATGCTGGGTATGGTTCTATTACTCGTGAAGGAAATACAAGTTCAACCGCGTATGCCACAGGTACCAAGAATTCTTTAAACAGAAAGATTGTAGGCCTTGCTTATTTCTCCTCAAAAACCTGACTATGATTAAAAAAGGAATGTGAAGTACATCAAGTCCCTGATTTCAATCGGGTTATTTTCTTAAAAGAAGATCAGTTTCTTTTGGGAAAAGCTCCAAAGAAGCCTGAGTTCATCATTGGCCAATGTGCTTATCTGAAGAAAGAAAACTCAATTTTGCTGGAGAAGATATGCTTTTAACTAAACATCTTAAAGCTGTCCATAATGAATTAATTTAGCTTCAACTTTGCTTAACCGTTGATATGCTAAAATTTCAGATTTCATATAAAAACCCACTCACCCACATTCTTAAACTCAAGCTTGAGATTGATAAAATTTACGGTGATCAAGTAAACCTCAAACTTCCGGTTTGGAGACCCGGGAGATACGAAATTCAAAACTTTCCAAAACGTATTAGAGGATTCAAAGTAGCTGATAACAGAGGCAAGCAGCTCTCTTTTAAGAAAACAGCAAAAGACACATGGACAATAGACATACAAGAAAGAACATCTCTTACTGTTGAGTATGAATACTTTGCCGGTCTATTAGATGGAGGGAATACCTGGCTAGACGATGAGCAACTTTATGTTAATCCTATTAACTGTTGCATGTACGAAGCCTCATCAATGAATGAGGAGATAGAGATTGAATTGGACTTACCTCAGGACTACACAATAGCATCGGGGCTAAAACCGAATGGCCATCATAAACTCACGGCTAAATCTTACTATCAATTGGTCGACAGCCCAATTTTTGCGAGTGCAAGTTTAAGAACGGTTGGATATACAGTAGGAGGACACGAATTTTTTATTCACATTCAGGGTGATGTCCCTCAAACTGATGAAGAACTGATTGCGGACTTTAAGCCATTTACCGAAAAGCAGATGGAGGTAATGGGCGGATTTCCGTGCCGGCACTATCACTTTCTAATTCAGAGTCTACCATACAAGGCTTACCATGGTGTGGAGCACTGGAACTCAACCGTAATCTGTTTAGGTCCATCGCAAGATTTGGGTAAACGAGAGCTTTACAAAGAACTTTTGGGAGTAAGTTCTCATGAGCTATTTCATACCTGGAATGTAATAAGGCTTAGGCCAAAAGAGATGGTGCCCTACAATTTTAGTGGTGAGAATTATCATGAAACGGGATTTGTAACGGAGGGCATTACTACATACTATGGAGATTTATTTCTAGTGCGTTCGGGAGTATTTTCGGTAGAAGAATACATGACCGAACTAAACAAACTGCTCAAAAGACACTATGAAAATGAGGGTCGTAAGTCCTATTCAGTAGCTCAGTCATCTTTCGATCTGTGGCTCGATGGCTACGAGCGAGGTGTTCCGGGCCGAAAAGTTTCTATTTACAATGAAGGGGCACTAGCGGCACTTATTCTTGACCTTAGCATACGCAAAAGATTTAATAACGCTCGCTCTTTAGATGATGTAATGCGTTTGCTGTGGCAGCGTCATGGTAAGGATATGAGTGGATATACGCTTGCGGATTACCAATTGGCCGCAGAAAGTGTATACGAAGGCTCTCTGGAAACATACTTTGAGCAAATCATTCTGGGCACACACCCCTATGAGCATTACCTGGCGCCTCTTCTGGAGTGGGTTGGGCTAGATTTTAAAAAGAAAGATGCTGAAAAGGTTGAAGAGCGGCTATTTGGCTTTAGGCTACTTGAAAACCGGGTCGATATGATTGCCGAAAACTCTCCCGCAGAACTTGGCCTTTGCCTGAACGATTTAGTCGTAAGTATAAACGGAAAAAAACCTACAGAGACTATTGAGGCCTGTAACCTACTGAATCTGGAAGTTCAGCGAATGGGAGTTACTAAAAACGTAACCCTTAGAAGTACAAACAGCCAGTATTTTCAGGTATATGAGGTGCAACCCAAGGCCAATATGAACGAACATGACCAACACTTACTTTGCGGCTGGCTGGAGTTAAAATAAAAACGGCTCCGGCTCATGAGGTCTAAATTAAGACGCAACCATGAACCGAAGCAGTTGGATTCAGAATCTTAGGACAGACGGCTAGTTAAATCGGCTGTCGTCTATTCCTTTATTAATTTTCACTTCCTGGGTTACAAACTCCAGAGCCACCGGCAATTGAGGAGACTTGACAATAATCTTTTTGGGCAGCATTATGCCTTCGTAGCTAGTGTAATCAGTATAACTAACAGTACCGCCCTGGGCTCCCATGTCGGTCTGAATTTTAAGACCCGAGGTGGTATCGTAATATTCAATTACAGTGAAGCCGTCAACCGATACATCGATACGATGAGCATCTTTGCCTTCCACTTTCTTAATACCCTTGTATTCTGCTTCAAAGCCTATTTTGTCATAGAATCGTTCGGCAAAGAGTATGGCAGAGTATTTTAAGGCCCCCAACTGAGGTCCGGTAACAGGCATGGTTTGACCACCAACTACAATCTTGCCTTCACCGGAATTATAAATTTGTTTTTGCTCACCCATCATTGGGGCAGCGGTTACATCTACAAACTTATCGGGTGCTTTCTGATAAACCGTTCTGGTTATATCCATAGACTGCCCGCCCATGCTCAATGTAGCGTTGGCTTTATATTCCAATGTCTCTACCTTATCCAGAGCTGCTTTTCCACCTATCGCTTTCACATAATTGGCAAGAACTGATTCTACAGAGACATTGGCATCGATAACCACCTTAGTAGGATCATCGACTATATTGCCAAAAGCATCGTAGTAAGTAATTGGGCCAAACGGTTTAAGCTTTTCGGCTACTTCTTCTGCTTTGCCTACCACAATAATATTGGCTTTGTCGGGTCTTATATAGCGCTTGGCCACTTCCAGAATATCTTCTTTAGTTACTGCATCTACTCTTTTCAGGTAGGTGGCATAGTAATCGTCCGGAAGGTTATTGAGTTCTGCACTCAGAGCAAAGTTGGCTACCGTGCCTCTACTCTCCAGCGACCGGGCAAAGGAACCCTTTGCGGAGTTTTTGGCCAGCTCCAACTCCTCATCGGTTACCAGCTCTGACGCTATTTTGTTGAGCTCGTAGATAAATTGGTTCAAGGCACTGTCGGTAACCTCATTTCTTACACTGGCCGAAGCATTGAAGGTGGCGCTATAGCGGCTTGACCCAATACTGGAATAGGCTCCATAAGTATATCCTTTATCTTCTCTCAGGTTCATATTCAGACGGGTTGAAAGACCTCCACCTCCTAAAATTTGATTAAGAAGCGACAATTTAACCGCATCTTCCGAACCCGGCTTATTATCTATTGGATATGAGATATTGATCACCGATTGTACCGAAGATGGACGGTCTACAAAAGCAATTGAGGTTTGAGTTACCGACTTAGGTTGCTCAAAGGCCTCCTTTTCTACCTTGCCTTGCTTCCAGTTTTCAAAGTACTTTTTTACCAACTTCTGGGCTTCGCTCTTTTTTATATCGCCCACCACAATGAGATAGGCTATGTTGGGCTTAAAATACCTGGCATAATGGTTTTTAAGATCCTGAAGCTCAATATTGTTTACTGTTTCTTCGGTAGTCAGTTCACCAAAAGGGTGATCTTTACCATAGTTCACCACCCCTTCAATGCTGGACGCAATGGCATCGGGACTATCTTGCGCCTGCTTAAGACTGGTGAGTGTTTGCTCTATGGCTCGCTCAAATTCATCTTCAGGGAATGCAGGATTGTACAGTACATCGGTAAATATTTTCAGGATGTCTTCTTTGTACTTAGAAAGTGAGAAAGCACTCATTGAAGTGGCTCCCACGTTAAACGAAGCTCCCATAAAATCGATCTCCTCGTTGAGCTCTTCCTTCGATTTGCTCTTGGTTCCGGCCTCCATCACCTGACCAAAAATACCGGTATAACCTGCCTTATCGCCTTCAGTAATTACCCCGGCATCAAAGGTTAGGGTCCAGCTTAGAGTAGGTAGTTTGTCATTTTCAACCACAATAACGGTTAAACCATTTTTGAGCTTGAACTTCTCGTAGTCGCCAATTTCTATTTCACGGGCCGGAGCCGGTTCTGGTAGTTTGGTTCTGTCTATTTGCGCTGTGACTGCCAAAGACAGACACATAAGCGCTAAAGTGAATAACCTTTTCATTATCTGTTTCCTCCTTCCTTCTTAAGCTTGGTATCTCCTGGTTTTTGTTGTTCTGACTTGGGCCTGTAGGTAAGCACTATTTTATTTTCCGGCACCAGATACTTTTTCGCTACTTTCATCAGGTCTTCCCTGCTTACTTTTCTGTAGCGTTCAATTTCGGTGTTGATGAGGTTGGCATCTCCAAAATATACGTGGTAGTCTGCCAGACTTTCAGCTATGGACTGTACCGAGCCATAACCCGATATAAAGTTGTTCTCTATTTGGTTTTTTAGTTTCTGAAACTCCCTTTCCGGTACCGGTTGATTCTTAACCTCTTCTACCAGTTTATCAATTTCAGCAGCCAGATCTTCGGTACTATAGCCTCCGTTAGGAAGAGCAAAGTTTATAAACAGTCCTCCGTCTTCAAGACCCAGCGGAATAGCCTGTACGGCCAATGCCATACCCTTCTCATCGACAAGGGTTTTCTGGAATCTGGAACTCTGACCACCAGACAATAACTGAGTAAGCAGTTGCAGGGCATAGTAATCATCCGTTCCTTGCGGAGGCATTCTATATCCCTGAATAACAGCGGGCACCTGAATATTGTCGAACACGGTTTCTTCTACGGTACCGTCCAGTTCAGGAGCATCAATGGTTGGGCGGGGAATCTCTTTGGTTCCTCTCTTTATTTCTCCAAAATAGGCCTCTACCAGTTTTTTGGTCTGGGCTATATCTATATCGCCAGCTATAGAGAGCGTAGCATTATTGGGTACATAAAAGGTCTCGTAAAAGTCTACAAAGTCTGCTTCGGTTGCTGCATCTATATCTGCAAAACTACCAATGGGAGCCCATTCGTAGTTGGTTCCCTTGTAGGCATTGGCAAGCATTTTATCCAAAATAGATCCGTAGGGTTGGTTATCTACCCTCAGCCTTTTCTCTTCCTTCACCACCTCCTTCTGAGTGGCAATTCCGGTAGAGTCGATTACGGCATGCAGCATTCGCTCTGACTCCATGTACAATCCAAGTTCCAACTGATTAGAAGGCAGGGTCTGATAGTAGTAGGTGCGGTCGTTAGAGGTATTGGCATTAAGTGTTCCTCCTGCCGCCTGAATAATTTTAAAGTATTCGCCCCTGCCAATATTGGGTGAACCTTCGAACATTAGGTGCTCAAAGAAGTGGGCAAAACCGGTTCGGCCGGGAGGTTCATTTTTTGAACCTACATGATACAACACCGCCACCGTAACTATAGGTGTGGTATTGTCTTGATGCAGGATAACGTGCAATCCGTTGTCCAGATCGTATTCTTCAAACTCAATGTTCTGAGCCATCGCCACTGACAGCACTAAACTGAGTGTAAGAAGAAGGCTAATTTTTCTCATCATATTTCTATTTCAGTTTAACTACAAACTAAGTAAACAAGCAGAAAACTGCCAAGAGCAAGTGAAATGTTTAAAGGATTTGGCTTTGGATGAACGGATTATAGTCCAGATGCAATCGAGGCACATTTCTACAGTTTCCGGTTCTGGCTTATAAAGCTCAAACCAAATGCCGCCTGAAGGTTACCGGGTGATTATTTTTTTATACTGGAGAGCCTTATCTGCATCACAAAAAAGCCCCTCAGTATGCAACTGAGGGGCTTGGTAAATTCTAATCGCTTCTCCTCTCTGATTTATCTCTATTTTAAATCGTGAAGTAGTCGTTGCACTTCATGGGTTTTGAGCCGTGGACCAAACTGAGAAACCACTTTTGAGCTGGCCAGGCTGGCCAGTTTTCCGGCCGCAGCCATGGTCATTCCGTTGGTAATGCCGTATAAAAATGCTCCGGCAAACATATCTCCCGCTCCGTTGGTATCTACAGCCTTTACGGCATATGGCTCTATATCTATGAAAGTATCGCCATCGAAAATCATAGCTCCATTTTTACCCATGGTTATGGCAAACTGACGGGCCTCTTTCTTGAGGGCTTCCCGAGCTTCCTGAAGATTATCTTTACCGGTAAAAGTCATGGCTTCATCTTCATTGCAGAAAAGCATATCGACCGATGGACCAATAACATCTTCGAACTGGGCTTTGAAAGCCTGAACAATAGAAGGGTCTGAAAGGGTAAGGGAGGTTTTTACTCCATTTTCTTCGGCAATTTTCTTAGCCAGTTTCATGGCTTCTACTCCTGAGTTGGAAGGCGTGAGGTAACCTTCCAGATAAATGTATTTAGAGTCTTTTATGGCTCTTTCGTCTACCTCCTTTACTGAAAGGTTGGTGGTAGCACCTAAGAAGGTATTCATGGTTCGCTCAGCATCGGGGGTAATCATTACCAGGCACTTTCCGGTAACTCCTTCATCTCTGGATTTTCCGTCCAGGTTGGTGTCTACCCCGGCATCGTTCATGTCTTTGAGATAAAAATCGCCATACTCATCGTTCGATACCTTGCAGGAGTAGAAAGAAGAACCTCCAAACTGACTCACAGCTATCACAGAATTGGCTGCCGATCCGCCAGACTTTCTCACCAAATCGTTCTGGTTAATGGCATTTATCAACCTGAATTGAGTGGCTTCATCGACTAGCGTCATTAATCCTTTCTTTACTTTGTGATCATAAAGAAACTGGTCGTTCACTTGAAACTCTAAATCGACCAGGGCATTGCCCAATCCATATACATCGTATTTTTTGCTCATAACAGGTTATAGGATAATTGCTGCTCGTTTAAACTCTTTGTTGGGGTCGAAAAGCTTGCGATAGGTAATGTGGGTTTTGTGAATTTCACCACCTATTTGCTCCACCACGCGCATCATTTTCGGGTTAAAGTCTCCGATCCAGTTCATTTCAATATCGTTGTAGTGAAAACCGTCTTTCCAGGCCATTTTCTTCACAAATGAAATTACCAAGCCTCCCTCTACTCCTTTCTTTTGATGCTCAGGCACTACTCCAAACACAATACCCAAGCCTGTTTTGCATACGCCTCTTTTGAGAAGGTACATAAACTTGAGCTTACTCCATAAATTCCACTGCCCATTCAGATATTTATAGATTTGATTGAGCTCGGGAATTGAAATAAAGAATGCAATGGGACTACCCTTGTGAAAACCAAACCATAGCAGCTTGATATCCGCAATGGGTTTAAGCATTTTAAATGTGGCTTTTGCCTGTTGCATAGACATGGGTTTAACACCGCTATGGCCGGCCCAGGCTTTGTTGTAGACCTCGTAAAAGTATTCGTGGGCTACATCGTATTCCTTTTTGGTAATGTGACGAAACTCGTAGTCGGGGTCGTTGAGTGTTTTCTGCGCTTTTTCGTAGAAGCGTGGAGTAAAATCTACCTCGCTGCCCATGGGTCTTCGATAGGTAAACTGCTTGAAGTATTCTTTAAACCCATAGGCCTCAAAGAGGTCTTTGTAATAAGGTAAATGATAGGGCATTTGATAGTTGGGCTCATGAAAACCATCGACCAGCAAGCCCCACCAATTGTTTCGATCTCCAAAGTTTATGGGGCCATCCATAGCTTCCATACCTCGTTCTTCCAACCATTTTTTGGAAGCATCGAACAAGGCAAAAGCTGCCTCCCGACTGTTTATACACTCAAAAAAGCCCACTCCACCGGTAGGTTGTTCCTGGGCTTGTGCCACTTTTTTAATGTAGAAGGCCGCTATTCGGCCAATTACTTCATTACTATCGTTGAGGAGTATCCACCGAATGGCCTCACCTTGCTTGTAGTTTTTGTTCTTGGCCGGATCGAATACAGCCTTGATGTCCTTGTCTAGCGGACGAATCCAATTTTTCTCGTGCTTATACAGCCTTACTGGCAGTAAAAGAAATTGTTTTTCAGTGGACTTATCGTTGACTTCTACCAGCTTCATCTCTCAAGGTCGCCAAAAATAAAGACTTATACCTTACGATAAAATGAGGATGAAAGGTTTTATGTGTACTTGCTCAGGTACATTGCACACTGAACAAAAACTAAGTCACTCAAAGTAAGCTGGTTAAATCTCTTTGTTAGCGTTTTCAAACAACTTTAAAATGCCTACAGCCCTTTTGCTCTATCCGGATAATCGGTAATAATACCATCTACCCCCCACTCCACTAATTTTTCCATACGCTCCCTGTCGTTTACAGTCCATGGCACCACTTTCATTCCTAAGCTATGGCTTAGTTCCACATCCTTTTTCCTCAAGAATGTATGGTTGGGACTATATATGGCCGGGGTAAATCCAAGTGTTTCAACCGTGGCCTCTACCCTTCGGGCATTCGAAACTAAGGCCACCAAGGTTACCTGAGGGTATTTTTCATGGTAGTACTTCAGCACCCTAAAATCAAAACACTGAATGGTATACCTGCTCTCAGGCAATTCTTGAGCAATAACCTGCTGCACTAAATCGGCAAATTCAGATACCTGAGGGTGGCTAATGCCATCACCTTTGGGGCTGCTCTTTAGTTCTATGTTATACATTACAGGGGGCAGATTGTTTTTCTTCAGATAGTTTTCCACGGTGCGAATCATTTCGCGAAGCAGCGGCTTGGCTACCTTCATTTGTTCCTGTTGAGGGAATCTGGCATTACCACGGCTACCGCAGTCAAACGAAGCCACTTCTTCATAGGTCATTCGATAAATATTCAGCTCATGAGCCTCCGATTTGCTCACCGCCTCTCCATTGGGTTTGGAGCAGATATCGGCCGACATGTAGGGCTCATGCGAAATCACCACTTGTTTGTCTTTGGTAATCACCACATCCAGCTCCAGCGTGGTTACCCCTTCTTCTAAAGCTCTGATAAAGGCGGGAATGGTGTTTTCAGGCAACAGCCCTCTCGCACCCCTATGCCCCTGAATATCTAGTTGTTGCGAAAAAGCACTTTGTGCTAAGAAAAATGAAAACAGAAAGAAGACGGTCTTTTTATAAAACATAGAATACAGGTAAGACTAGTAATGCCCAAGTTACGCAGTTCATTAGCAATATTGGTTAAGGAAATGTTATTCTGCAAAACCCAAGTCAGAGAGCGCTTCAGGTCTAAAGTCCGAAGCCCGCTGCCGTTCATCAAAATTTGAAACCGCCACGTTCTTCAGCGCGTATGCCTCTTTGGAATTTTTTGAGAAAGTGGAAGAGAGACATCAACTAGAAGCGCAACCGGGCTACAAACTGGCTATTCCCCTATTTTTATTTACCAGCCTACCCTACTTCGGCACTCTGTTGTACGACTATATTCATTGCTGCGGCCATGTAGATAACACCTTTGCCTGGTTTGGTGGGTTTTATGTAATGCTTGGGGGAATTTACGTGTTGGCTAAAATTTTAAAGAAAGGAAAGCACGAAAAAGTGGTTTCCGTTTGACCAATTCAAAATCTAATTGTTAAACTTGCATCCTCGTTGGAAGCTAAGGGTTTCCACGAAGACTAATCGGGGTGTGGCGCCTGCCTGGGCTACGCTTCGGCAGGCAGGCAGTCCTCCGTACTGCTTGTTGGATGAGAGTAAAGACTCTCTGATACCGGAATTAATCAGGCAGTTTTATTGATCGGGGTGTGGCGCAGTCCGGTAGCGTACTTGCATGGGGTGCAAGGGGTCGCTGGTTCGAATCCTGCCACCCCGACTACAAAGGTTCATCAGAACCCAAAAGCCTGCAAATCTTACGATTTGCGGGCTTTTTTATTTTTTACGTATCAGTTCGATTTAGACAATTTCAGCAAAAATGAGACCTATCCGGTGAACCAAATGAATGGTTTATTTTAGTTCACCAGATTGATGCAAATAGCTGTAAAACAGATAGTTGCATCGCATAATTTGAACTGTTTTAGGTCTGTTTGAGTGACCTTGTGGAAGCAGTTCACCACGAGAGGAATCATTTTAACACAAACACTCAAAAGCTGAATTGTCATGAGAACTACAAACACCTTCGGAGTTCAGTTCATCACAAGAACGAACAAGGCCAAAGATGGCCTACTCCCAATCTATGCCAGGGTCACCGTTGATGGCCGCAGGGTAGAAATATCATTGAAGCGCTGGATCAAACCAAGCGACTGGAATGGCAGCAAAGGCATGGCCAAGGGCAGCCGGGAAGAAATCAAATCGCTCAATCATTATTTGGATGAGGTTCAGGCCCGTATCATGGAATGCTATCAGGAGATGCAGGTACAAAAGCGATTGATCACTGTAGATGCCATCAAAAGCATGTTCCTGGGTACAGACCAAAAGGACTTCACCTTATGCAAGCTGGTGGATTATCACAACCAGACAATGCGGGATACACTGGCGTGGGGCACGATGAAAAACTACTTCACCACTCAGAAGTATATCCATCGATTTTTGAAAGAGCGCTTTGGTACTACCGACATGTTCCTTTCGGAACTGTCTTATAAATTCATCACCGATTTTGAATTCTACCTCCGAAACTATAAACCCAAAGACCACCAGAAGCCGCTTGGCAACAATGGAGTGATGAAGCATCTGGAGAGGTTCCGGAAGATGGTGACAATGGCCGTGAAAATGGAATGGGTAAGCAGGGATCCATTTGACAAGTACCAGCTCAAATTCCATCGGGTGGATCGGGATTTCCTCAATGATGAAGAGCTGGAGGCCGTAGAGAACAAGGACTTCAAAATTGTCCGCCTGCAGTGGGTAAGAGATTTGTTTGTGTTCAGTTGCTATACCGGACTGGCCTACATCGATGCTATGAACCTTACCCCATCCAATATTACCATTGGCATTGATGGGGAATACTGGTTATCTACCTGCCGCCAGAAGACCGACCAGCCGGTAAGGGTTCCTATCCTTCCCAAAGCCTGGGAAATAATAGAGAAATACAAAACCCATCCAAGGGCATTGCAGAAAGGATCCGTGTTCCCTATGATCTCCAATCAAAAGCTTAACTCGTACTTAAAGGAGATTGCTGATGTGTGTGGTATAGAAAAGAACCTCACCTTTCACCTGGCCAGGCATACTTTTGCCACCACAGTTACCCTTTGCAATGGTGTGCCGTTGGAGACGGTAAGCAAGATGCTCGGTCACTCCAAGATTACGACCACCCAGGTTTATGCTAAAGTGGTGGAGAAGAAAGTAAGCGAGGACATGCAGAATCTAAGAGAGAAACTGGCCGCTCCAAAATTGATGAGAAGGGCGAAGTAGCCCTTTGTATTTAAGTACTTGCTTAAATAGGTAAATTGCCTTAGCTTTGTTAAGCATTTACTTAAATACTATGAATACATGTATCCGTGTCTTTGCCGATAGCGACCAGATAAATAGGTGCAGGGAAGACTTGAAGAGCAAAGAAGAAGGCTTTTTGGAGGTATCAGAAGTATTGAATCTTGCCGGTAATGCAGTACGGCTCAAGATCCTGTATCTCCTGAAACAAGAAAATGAACTCTGTCCATGCGACTTGTCTGACATCCTGGGGATGACTGTTCCGGCTGTTTCCCAACATTTGAAAAAGCTCAAAGATGCAGGAATCGTCACGACCAAAAAGTCGGGACAAACCATCTTCTATTCAGTAGAAGAGCAAAGTCAGCGAATTATTTCGTCAGTGCTCGATTTGTTGGGCCATTCAAAATCAATTCCGGTAGCATGAGAAATTCCCTATTAACCAGTGGCCTGGTGACTGCTTTGTTGAGTTCCCTGTGCTGCATCACTCCGGTGCTGGCACTGATAGCCGGTACCACAGGATTGGCTTCCGCTTTCTCCTGGCTCGATCCTGCACGTCCTTTTTTTGTCAGCATCACGGTGGTAGTGTTGGGGTTTGCATGGCATCGTAAGCTCAAGCCCAAGGCTAAAGATGAAATTGATTGCGCATGCGAACCTGGTGGAGAAGATATAAAACCTAGCTTTTGGCAATCCAAAAAACTCCTGGGCATGGTGACCGTTTTTGCGGCCTTGATGCTCACATTCCCGCTCTACGCTCACCTGTTCTATCCGAAAACTGAAAAGCAGGTAATTGTGGTTGATACTTCAGATCAACAGACTGTCACATTTGAAATCAAAGGCATGACTTGCCAAGGTTGCGCAGCGCATGTGGAACATGAAGTAAATAAGCTCAGCGGTATCCTGAACGTAACCGCTTCCTACGAAGAGGGGAATGCCATCGTGGAGTTTGACAAGTCCAAAACATCCGTTAGAGAAATTGAGAAAGCTATCAACTCAACCGGATATTCAGTGACCAATAAAAAAGCAAACTAATGGAAATCATCTTAGAATCCACCATCACCTGCCCCCGCTGCGGGCATCAGAAAGAGGAAATAATGCCCACTGACGCCTGTCAGTATTTCTATGAATGCGAAAACTGTCACCAGGTCGTAAAACCAAAAGAAGGAGACTGTTGCGTGTACTGCAGCTATGGAACGGTGAAATGCCCCCCTATCCAGGAAGGAAAGGGTTGTTGTTAAATAAACTGAGATTTCATTTGCAACCACTCCTAGGAAGATTACAGTCTTATAAAAACTGAAATATGCTACCAAAAGATTTAACGAAAGACATAAAAACCCGCCTGCAAGGCATCAAAGGTCAGGTGGAGGGTTTGATAAAAATGCTGGATGAAGGTAAGGAACCTGAAAAAATACTTGTTCAGTTTAAAGCTGCTCAAAGTGGTTTGGATAAGGCTCATTATTTATTGCTTGACGAAGCTTATCGTAAAGCCCTTGCCATTAAAATCTCTGAAACGGTAGAAGCCTGCCCCGGAAATTGCGGCAATGAAGATCGAATAGAGTTTATTCGTCAGCAATTCCCAAATCTGGAGCTTGATGCTCTAACATCCAAAATGAAAGAGATTTCCGAGCTTAAACAGAGAATAGATCAGAACAATAGCCAGGAAAAGTAGCCTTCTGCTTGAACGTAAAAATTTTTTCAAAGATTACGCTTGCAGACCACCCCACCTCCAAACCTACCTTTGAATTGTTCTTTTCCGGAAAGGAGCTCAAAATTTTAAATGAAGAATAATAAAAGGAGGTAAAAAATGAAACGACAAGTAGAAATATTCACTGCCAATTGTCCGGTGTGCGATCCGGTAGTCAATATGGCAAAAGAGCTGGCTTGTGACCAATGTGAGATTACCATCTATGACCTGGTAAAGCAGTGTGAAGACAAAACATGCCTGACGAAGCTGAAAGAATACCAGATCAAAAAAGTACCAGCCATAGCTGTCAATGGTAAGCTGCTAGACTGCTGTCGGGATCAGGGCATATCCAAAGAAGATTTGATTGAGGCAGGTATTGGTCAAGGGTAGACAGGAAGAAATGTAATCAGTTATGCAAAAAATAATAAAACTGAAAGACGATTTCGTCAGCATAGTTTCCTTGTTTACTTCGGTATCCACTTTGCTATGTTGTGCCCTACCATCCCTACTGGTTGCCATAGGCATGGGGGCAGTTGTTGCAGGAATGGTTTCAGATTTTCCGGCACTCATTTCTCTCAGCAAATACAAAGAGTGGACGTTTCTTGGAGCGGGACTATTGATAGGGTTCAATTTCTGGCTGTTTTATGGCCGAAAGAGAAACCAGGCTTGCGAAATAGATGAATACGGAAAGGAAACAGCCTGTGACACAGCAGCCAGGTGGAGTAAGGTGATCCTTTGGATATCATTTAGCCTTTACCTGCTTGGATTATTCTCTGCCTATCTGCTGCTCCCAATTCAACAATTTTTAGGACTTTAAAATACATACGATGAAAAGAACAGTCTTTATAACATTACTAGCAGTTGCAGCGATTTCTCAGGTAAGAGCTCAGGGACACGGACCGCTTTATGGTTTACAAACCCCTACACTGGCCAAAGGTGGTTTCGATTTTAATGCAGCTGCCATGAGCCTGGCCACCGAAGATGATCAGTCATTTATGCTTAGATACATCTGGTCATATGGAGTGACTGAGGATTTACAACTCAACATCACCACACCAACCATGGTCAATCGACTTTCGGAAATGCCCAGGACAAGGGGTAATAGCAACATGCCTGCGAATGGCGACATTGAAGCTTCGGTCTGGTACCGTTTCTTTTCCAATGCATTCGGTGTAGGCAAGCGATTCGAGTCCACAGCTATTTTGAGTGTTTCGACACCAACCGAGAAAACCAGAGGAGGAATCAATGTAAGTAATTCCATTCATGGAGCAATCTCTACAGGGTATGCTTCCCGTACCTGGTACGCCTGGGTGGGTGGTGGTTATCAATATTATTTCGAGGAAGGCAATGAGCAACTGGGAGATCTGCCTTATGCCAGCCTGGTGGTAGGCTACCGCCCAAACATCTTTATGGGAGATTACCCAAAACCCGATTGGAGGGTGTTTGTAGAATCTTTGGCAGAGTTTCCCGGAAGCAACACCTTTGAAGGCCAACCGTCTTCCATCGATCAGAGAGGAAAAAAAGTAATGGTCGGCCCATCATTTTTGGGGCTGTACGGAGCTTGGGGTATATCCTTTGGGGCATTACTCCCTGCTTACCAGGATGTAAGTCAGGAACCAAAAGAGAAATATAGGCTGTCCATGAATATTAGTTACTGGTTATAAACGTTAAAAAACAGAAGAAAATGAAAAAGTTAGGAATTATAGCATTATTGACAATTTTTAGCCTAAGCAGTGCAATGGCCCAGTTGATCAAAGTAGATCAGGAGGTATTTGGGATGGACTGTGCCCCTTGTGCTTACGGACTTGAGCGTGGGCTTAAAAAAATGGATGGGCTGGAAAGTGTAAAAGTAAGTCTCAATGATGGCAAAGCTTATCTCAAATTGGCTTCCGACAATGATCTGACCTTGCAAAAAATCCAGGAAGAAGTCAAGAGTAATGGGTTTTCAGCTAGAAATGCAGAAGTTACCTTAATAGGCCAACTGGTGAAGAAAGAAAGCGAATGGCAAATAAATGTCAACGGAGAAACATTTATAGTGAGTCCGGAAACACCTTCAGAAATAGTCAAATCCCTGAACACCGGGGAGATCAAAGCAACAGTTTTTGTGAAAGATAAAAAGGCTAATCACTTAAACGGCACATGGGATATCAGGATAATTGAAGTTCTAAAATCTTGAATTTACAATGAAGAAAAATACATTATTAAGCCTAAGCCTGTTTTCTGCCATCACTCCCTTCTATTTGCTGTTGGGGCCCGGCCATTCTCACAGGCATAGCAGGTGTATCAGGCGCCTTTTCGTGGTTCTCCTGGCTGCACCCTATGCTGCCATATTTGTATGATATTGCCTTTCTGTCATTGGGATTTACATTTTACTAAACCTATAGTCCGAAAAGAAATAGTCAAGGTTGCGAAAAATGTCAAAAGGCAACAAACAGAAATATTATGCCTGTCAGTTTTTCTATGAATGTGAAAACTGCCACCAGATCCTAAAACCGATGGAAGGGAATTGCTGCGTGTATTGCAGCTATGGCTCTGTTCCCTGCCCACCAATGCAGGGAGCAGAACCTGGCAACTGCTGCTGAAAAGTTCAAAGCTGTCAGTGATCATGACCATTGCCCGATTTTGATATGTATTGCTTGACAAATAGCAAGTCTTTCGGTCGTTTGAAACTGAATTTCATCAGAAAGAACCAAACTCTACAGGTAAAATTTCGTACATTTGCAAAGTATCATTGAAAAGAAGTGCAACGCTTAAAAAAAATATCGACCATCCTGCTTTCAGCATTGATGCTGCTCAGTTCTACGAGCTACACCTTTGGTATGCATTTTTGCATGGGCGAGCTTGAAAGCATTGCAATCTTCTCAGAAGCGGGGCATTGTGACAGTATGAAAAAATCAATCCCGTGCGAAGAAGCCAATGACCACTCGATATGTGATCATGAGCAAATAAACGCTAAGGGTTGTTGTGAAAACCATACACTCGTCATTGAAGGGCATGAGGAATTGACTCAGGTTTCATCGATCTCTGCTCCTGACTTTCACATGGTGGCAGTGCTTTATGCACTTGTCTCGTTCATTTTCAGCGCTCCTGCTGTTGACTATTATTCCTATAAAGACTATTCCCCTCCCTTGATTGACCGGGACATACCTGTGCTCGTTCAATCCTTCCTTATTTAAGCTTTTCATTCAATTCTTTCACTAGGCATAGCATTATGCTGCGCCACAAGTGCATGCATTTGTATGCGCTCAAGTCAATCCAGTTTTAAAGAAAATTGAATGAAAAATGCTCAATTCCATAATCAAATTCTTTCTCGAGAATAAGCTCGTTACCGTTCTCGTATTGCTACTCATTGTAGCCTGGGGCATAGTCACTGCTCCTTTTAACTGGGAGACAAGTTTCCTCCCACGTGACCCGGTTCCGGTTGATGCCATCCCGGACATTGGCGAAAACCAGCAAATCGTTTTCACTGAATGGATGGGACGTTCTCCACAGGATGTGGAAGACCAGATCACCTATCCGCTCACCACGGCTTTGCTGGGCCTTCCCGGTGTAAAAAGTGTGCGGAGTAGTTCAGCTTTTGGCTTTTCCAGCATCTACATCATTTTTAATGAAGACATTGAGTTCTACTGGAGCCGGTCACGGGTGCTGGAAAAACTCAACTCTTTACCGGCAGGTTTGCTTCCACCGGATGTGCAGCCAAAACTTGGCCCTGATGCTACCGCCCTGGGGCAGGTGTATTGGTACACGCTGGAAGGCCGGGACAAAGACGGAAACCCTACCGGAGGTTGGGATCTCCACGAACTGCGCACCATCCAGGACTATTACATACGCTACGCCCTCACTGCAGTGGAAGGGGTGGCAGAGGTGGCTTCTGTGGGTGGATATGTCAAAGAATACCAGGTAGATGTTGACCCTGCCGCACTGAAAGCGCATGGGGTTAGCCTCATGGATGTGATGCAGGCCGTAAGAAACAGCAATATCGATGTGGGAGCCAACACCATTGAAGTAAACCGGGTGGATTATTTCGTAAGAGGCCTGGGTTATGTAGAAGAGCTGGCTGATCTGGACAAGGCTGTAGTAAAAGTAACGGACAATGTCCCGATCCGGGTAAAAGATGTTGCCAAGGTAAACATTGGCCCCCAACCAAGAAACATGAGCGGCATCCTGGACAAATCAGGAGCTGAAGCTGTGGGCGGAGTGGTCATTGCCCGCTACGGTGACAACCCCTTGAAAATCATCAATGCGACAAAAGCGGAAATTGAAAAAATAGCCGATGGACTTCCGTCCAAAACACTGGCAGACGGCACGGTTTCTAAAGTAACGATAGTACCCTTCTATGATCGCACCGGCTTGATTTACGAAACCCTTGGTACCTTGTATGAAGCCATCAGCCTGCAAATATTGATTACCATCATTGTGATCATTGTGATGGTGTACAACCTGCGGGCATCTATCCTCATTTCAGCGCTTTTGCCACTGGCGGTACTCATGTGCTTCATATTCATGAAATACTTCGGAGTAGATGCCAACATTGTAGCCCTGTCCGGTATTGCCATTGCCATCGGCACCATGGTCGATCTGGGGATTATCCTGAATGAAAACATTCTCCGGCACCTGGAAATTGCCCCCGAAGGCCAGTCAAAATTAAAAACCGTTTATGAAGCCACTACCGAAGTAGCTACAGCCATTATCACGGCTGTTAGTACTACCATCGTCAGTTTCCTGCCGGTATTCACACTACAAGCTGCCGAAGGCAAACTTTTCGGGCCGCTGGCTTACACCAAAACTTTTGCTCTGGTGTCTGCCGTGATTTTTACCCTTGTCATCATGCCGGCTTTTTCGCATTGGATATTTTCCATGAAAAAGGCAAAAGGCAAAACGGGACTGTACCTGAACTATCTTTTGCTAATTGCCGGGCCCGTAATTGCCTTTACCGTATGGTCATGGGCAGGCTGGGTGCTGTTTGGTTTCGGGCTGGTGAACGTGCTGCTGCACCACTACCCTGATAGACTGGGAAAATACCGCGATCTGATGATGGTGGGCGTAACAGTAGTGACTGTAGCCTGGCTACTGACCACCGAATGGGTACCTTTGGGGGTATCCAATAGCCTGCTTGTCAATTTTCTGTTTATTGCTGTAATCCTCGGACTGGTGCTTGGCACCTTCGCTTTGTTCCTCAGGCTTTACCCTAAAATACTCATGTGGTGCCTGGACAATAAAGGCTTGTTCTTCATAGCGCCAGTGGTGATTGTCCTGTTAGGAGCCAATATCTGGCTGGGTTTCGACAGGGTATTTGGTTTTTTGCCAAATACGACTGAGAAACTTGGTTGGAACCTGAGGGAAACTTCCGGATGGACGGCAGCATCAGAGGTTTTCCCCGGTTTGGGGGAAGAATTCATGCCTTCGCTCAATGAAGGTTCATTCTTGTTGATGCCTACATCCATGCCACACTCCGGCATTGAAGTGAACCGGGAAGTATTACAAAAACTGGACATGATGGTAACGGCCATCCCCGAAGTGGAAATGGTGGTCGGTAAAGCCGGCCGTGCGGAAACGGCCATTGATCCGGCCCCTATCTCCATGTTTGAAAATACCATCAGCTACAAAAGCGAATATGTTTCGGATATAGATGGAACCAAGCAACGCTTTCGGGTGAATGATGATGGTCAGTTTCTGCTTCAAAATGGAGACGTTTATGACCCGGAAACCATGTCCCCTGAGCAAATAGATATAAAGCATCTCACTCCTGATCCTGATGGAGAATATTTCCGCCAGTGGCGGGATCACATCAAAACACCGGATGACATTTGGGACGAAATTGTTGGTGTCGTCAATATTCCGGGCGTAACCTCCTCTCCCAAACTTCAACCGATCGAAACCCGGCTGGTAATGCTCCAAACGGGTATGCGGGCGCCCATGGGGATCAAGGTTTATGGGCCAGACCTGAAAACCATTGAAGAATTTGGGTTACAATTGGAAAAGTATCTCAAGGAAGTTCCCTCTGTCAAGAAAGAGGCTGTTTTTGCCGACCGTATTGTCGGCAAGCCCTACCTCGAAATTGACATTGACCGAGATCAGATTACCCGCTACGGGCTCAATATCCGGGATGTACAAGACTATATAGAAACGGCTATTGGCGGAATGCAAATCAGCACCACGGTGGAAGGCCGGGAACGCTTCCCGATCAGAGTCCGCTATGCCCGTGAGTACAGGGATGACCCTTCGGCCATAGAGTCCATGCAAGTACCTACGCCACTGGGCAATTATATCCCACTTGGGCAGCTTGCAGACATCACCTACCGGCCTGGGCCCGAAATGATCAGGGGGGAAAATAGCTTTTTGGTGGGGTATGTACTCCTGGACAGGCTCCCGGAATTTGCGGAGGTAACAGTAGTGGAAGATGCGCAACGCCACCTTCGCGAGAAAATTGATTCGGGCGAACTCATTGTACCTGCCGGGGTTCGTTATGAATTCTCAGGAAGTTATGAAAATCAAGTAAGGGCTGAAAAGCGATTGGCCATAGTGGTTCCGCTTTGTCTTGCGGCTATTTTCCTTATCCTGTATTTCCAGTTCCGGGCTGTCTCAACCACCTTGTTTGTATTCACGGGGATTGCGATGGCTTTTTCAGGGGGCTTTATGATGCTCTGGCTTTACGGTCAGGACTGGTTCATGGATTTTACTGTCTTCGACACCAACATGCGGGAGCTTTTCCAAATGAAGGTGTATAACCTGAGTGTGGCCGTTTGGGTCGGGTTTATTGCCTTGTTCGGGATTGCCACAGATGATGGCGTTGTAGTGGCCACCTATTTGAAGCAAAGCTTCGAAAAACGGGAACCGGAAAGCGTGAAAGAGGTGCGTAACGCAGTTTTGGAGGCCGGACAAAAGCGGGTATTGCCAGCCATGATGACCACAGCCACCACCTTGTTAGCACTTTTGCCGGTGCTTACTTCATCAGGCCGGGGTTCGGATATCATGATCCCAATGGCCATTCCCTCATTCGGGGGTATGATCATCGAGATCATTACAGTACTGCTGGTGCCAGTCCTATACTGCTGGTGGGCAGAGCGCAAGTTAAGACGCAATCCCGAAGTATTTACTGAATCATAAATAGAGGAAGATGAAAAAAATAGCAATCATATTCCTGTTGTTTTTAGGAGTTCAGTCCACAAGCTTTTCACAAAGCCTGGATGAATACCTGAAAGTAGCAGCAGAAAACAACCCGGAGTTAAAAGCCTACTTCAATGAATATCTGGCCTCTTTGGAAAAAGTACCTCAGGTGGGAGCACTTCCTGATCCTGAACTGACCATGGGTTTCTTCTTTCAACCAATGGAGCGGTTCATGGGCAACCAGCAAGCCGACATCCAGTTGATGCAGATGTTTCCCTGGTTCGGCATGCTGAAAACCCAAAAGGATGAAGCAAGCAAAATGGCACTGGCGCAGTACGAAGTGTTTCAGGATGCCAAATACCGCTTGTTTTATCAGGTAAAAAACACCTGGTATCAACTGTATCGGCTAGAAGAGGAAATCCGCATTACGGAGGAAAACCTTGAGATTCTTAAACAGTATGAGCGGCTGGCGCTCATTCGTTTTCAGAGTGCAGATATAGGAACCGGTTCCGGCCCTAGCAATATGCAGCAAGCTACAAGCATGAACAGCGGTTCCTCCACCTCATCAGCATCGTCAATGGGTGGAATGAGCGGTGGAATGACCAGTGGCACTTCCGGTAAAAGCAGTTCAAAAGGTGGTTCTTCAATGGGTACTTCCTCATCAATGAACGGGGGCGGGTCAGGCATGAGTGATGTGCTCAGGGTAAGGATTCAGATCAAGGAACTGGAAAACACACTTGCCTTGCTTGAAGACTCCCGACTGCCCATTAAAGCCGAATTCAATCAGTTGCTTAACCGGGATATCAATGAAGTGGTAAGCATAGCCGATTCATTGAGCGGATCAGTAGTCTCTTGGGAGCGCCAGGCTTTGCTGGACAGCATTACGCACAACAATCCCATGTTGAAAATGCTGGATGCCGAGGAAGAAGCCTATGAGGCACAGAAAAAGATGGCTCGGCTGGAAGGCAGGCCTATGTTGGGGGCAGGCGTCAACTATATGCCCTTTAGTCCAAGGACAGAAAATGGAATGCCGATGGGCGGCAATGACATGGTGATGCCCATGTTGAGGCTGACTATACCCATCTATCGGAAAAAGTACAATGCTTTACAGAAAGAGGCGGAATTGAAACAATTGGCCGTTCAGCAGCGCAGGGAAAACACCGTCAATCAGTTGACCACCCGATGGTCAACCGCCTTGCGGGATTTGGACGATGCAACCAGAAGGACAAAGCTGTACCGGGAGCAAACCGACCTGGCCAGGCAAACTCTGAACCTGCTGATGACCAGCTACGCTACTGACGGACGGGATTTCGAGGAAGTGCTGCGGGTACAACAGCAATTGCTCGATTATCAACTCAAGCTGATCACTTCAATAGTAGATCAGCACGTCACCATTGCCATGCTGGAAAACCTGGCAGCAACAGAACTGAATTAATTGATCTAAAAAGTTAAAACGATGAAAGAAATATTTAAAAATAAAAAACTCCTACTGATCGTGCTCGTAGCGCTGACATTGGGAGGCGTACTCGGCTGGATGGTAAAACCATCTTCAGGTCATCAGGAGACGGAAGCAGCCGTGCATAACCATGATGAAGGTAATGAGGTTTGGACCTGTTCTATGCACCCGCAGATCAGGCAATCGGAACCCGGCCAATGTCCCATTTGCGGAATGGACCTGATACCAGCTTCCACTAAACGGTCATCAGCCAGTTCGAATCCATTGATTCATGAGATGACCCCTGAAGCGGTGGCCATGGCCAATATCCATACCTCCAGAGTTACAGGAGTGTCACCTGAAGGTGAGCTTTTCCTTACCGGTAAAGTGAAGGCCGATGAACGCCAGTTGGCTTCCGTTACGGCAAAATTTCCCGGGCGAATAGAGCAGCTCTTTGTAAACTTCACAGGGCAGGTGGTAAGAACCGGGGAACGATTGGCCACCATTTATTCGCCTGAGTTGGTTACAGCCCAAAAGGAATTATTGGAAGCTGCCTCCACGAAAGAGACCTACCCTGAGCTTTATACTGCTGCACGTGAGAAGCTCAGGCTTTGGAAACTCAATGAAAACCAAATCGATGAAATAGAAAAAACAGGAAAAGTAAGGGATCAATTTGATGTTCTCGCAGACAAAGGAGGTATAGTGACCCAGCGAAACATTGCCGTGGGCGACTATGTGGGTACCGGATCAGTATTGTTTGATGTGGTCGATCTGAGCCGAGTCTGGATCATGATCGATGCGTACGAATCCGATCTGCCATTTGTAAAAATTGGTGATGAAGTAAGCTTTACGGCTGCCGGGATCCCCGGACAAACATTCACAGCAAAGGTCACTTACATAGACCCGGTGATTAATCCAAATACACGGGCGGCTTCTGTTCGTGCAGAAGCTTATAACAGAAGTGGGGAACTACGGCCTGAAATGTTTGTCAATGCACAGGTTAAAACCACACTTCGACAAGGACAATCATCCCTGGCCATACCCCGTACCGCTTTGCTCTGGTCGGGCAAACGCTCCATTGTATATGTCAAGGTACCCGACACAGAATTCCCTACCTACGAAATGCGTGAAATCACCATTGGCCCACGTATGGGCGAAATGTGGCTGGTGGAAGCCGGACTGGAAGCGGGTGAAGAGATAGTGACCAATGGAGTATTTGCCATCGATGCGGCTGCACAACTTTCCGGAAACTACAGTATGCTCATGCGTCCGGATGTGAAAACCATGGACGTACCACAGGCTTTCAGGGAACAAATCACAGCGCTGGCCGATGCTTATTTCAAAGTAAAGAATGGTTTGGTTGCTGATGATCCAAAGGCTACACAATCCGCATTGGAACAGTTGGAGGCAGCTTTGGACCAGATTGACATGGCCGGGCTGAAAGGCCAGGCACACGATCACTGGATGGCTTTGAAACAGAAGTTTTCAGAAGCAACTAAAATGATGCAGGCTGAAGAAAGCCTGGATGGCCTGCGGCAACACTTCTCAATGCTTTCTGAAAATATGCTGGAGATGACCGAATCTTTCGGACTGGAAAAGGACAAAGTGTACAAGGATTTCTGCCCGATGGCATTTGACAATAAGGGCGCATTTTGGCTCAGTGAAACGGAAGAGATTCTCAACCCCTACTTCGGTGAGTCCATGCTCTCCTGTGGTGAGGTAAAAAAGACTTATCTCAAAGGCCAAAAAGTTTTTGAGGAAGGAGGCCCTGCCAAGCAAGCAGCTGGTGGTCATAATCACTAAAAATTACGGATAAATCCAAGTTAAAATTTGAAGCAATGAAATTATTGAAGTTCATCGGGCAATTGGTAAATAAATCAAGCATAACCATTCTGTTTATTAGTATAGTCTTCCTGGTTTATGTGTTATTAATGAAGTACATCGACCACAGCACCCGATCGATTATTATACTTATTCCGGTACTGGCTCTTTGCAAGGTCATTTTCTTCACCTTCTTCACCTTCCGAAAGATGCAGGCTTTGATGAACCGCCTTGCTGGAATCAGTGAGGTGCTTTTGATTTTTGCATTACTGGTAGTCTTAATGAGCTTCTCATTTGCAACAGATTTCTCCTGTTTGGCAGAGTTTGACAGGCAATCATTTAAAGGGATAAGTGATAATACCAACATGTCTTCTTGGAAAAGGCTCTTTGATTACTTCTATCTGAGTGTTGTCACTTTCACTTCCCTAGGATATGGGGACATTGTGCCTCTTTCTATTCCTGCCAAGTTGCTAGTCATGATGGAAGTAGGTCTAAGTTTCCTGCTCGTGATTTTTGGCCTTTCAAATATCAAGTTGATTCAACATAAAATATCAAATACAATTCAATGAAAACTTGCTGTAAAACAGGAGATGAAAAAGCTCCTTCAACAATAAAAAAATGGGGCAGCCGGATTGCCTGAGGAATAGTCATTCTTCTGGTCACTGGTTTAGCCCTGATTCAAGTATTTAACCTTTAAACAAATAGAAAAATGAAAAAAACAATGATCATGCTATGCCTGGCTTTAGTAAGCTGGGGAGCAAACGCACAACACGACCATGCAGCGCATGGTGCACAAACAAGCAGTCAAACGATGGAACCAATGTTTAAAGACAAGGCATTGGGTTCTTCCTACACGCACTACATTCATTTGAAGAATGCTTTGGTGGCCTCTGATTTTCAGCAAGCAAAATCTGCTTCTGAATCTTTGGTGAAAGCTCTTCACAATGTAAAAGGAAGTGATAAAGTCCATATAGAGGCGGCCAAAGTTGCGCAGGCAGGTTCACTGGAAAACCAGCGAAAGGCTTTCACCGCCTTAAGCAATGAGATGGCCACTTTGGTGAAGGGTGCTGATATCAGCATGGGAGAACTCTATCTGGAATACTGCCCCATGGCCAACGGCAACACAGGAGGCTATTGGCTTTCCAATGAAAAGGATATCCGCAACCCCTACTTCGGTGACAAGATGCTGAAGTGCGGAAGCGTAAAAGAGACAATTAACTGACACAAGTCCTGGCATAAGGGATTGGGTTCACGATAAGCTGAGCCCGATCCTTACACCAGGCACAAATCAATGAGAAATGAAAAAGAACATCATTTTCAGCATCGTATTCCTTGGAGGAATGCTGCTGGTAGCACATGGGGGTCTTGGCACAGCCAAGTAGCAAGACAGAGCAACGCCTTATACATATCAATGGAAAAGGCGAGGTATCGGATGACCGGGGCACCAAACTCGGGTACATCAGTAAAGAAGACATAGTCTTTAACAATCAGGGTCAAAAACTGGGCTTTATCAAAAATGGTAAAGTGTATGATGCTGAAGGAAATTCCCTGGGCAAAGCCAAAAAAGATGGCCGCTATTACAACAATGATGGAGTTTTCATTTTGAGTACCAAAACGATGGGTGATAAATGTGAAATCCTGGATCTGGAAGGTCACAAGAAAGGCACGGTACACAAAAACTATAAACTACATGCGTGTGCTGCTCACTGTTTCTTCTTGGAACAGGAAATGAAAAAAGAGGAAGATAAGTAAAAAGTAAAGCCCTGTTGGAGAGTGGCTCTTGTGTAGGTTGTCATGCATACAATCCTGCCGCCACTCTTCCATCAGGCACCAAACAGAAAAGTCATGAAGAAGAAAACCAACAAGGACAACCCTAAGACATCTACCCGGAATCTGGTGTATGTCTACCTGACCATTGCGGCATTATTAGTGACAGCCACAGCATTGGTGTATTGGATTAACCATCAGCAGCTAAAGCCTTCTGTCAGCTATATCCAGGATGAAATTGAGCGACCAGTTGAACCAAGCCTGGTATGTATGGTCAATGACGCCTATATGGGTGTAGCCCAAATCCCGGTACCGGTCAATGGCAAAACCTATTATGGTTGCTGTGAAATGTGCGTGGATAAGCTTAACAACCTGGAAAGCGCAAGGATCGCGATTGACCCCTATAGTGGTAATCCTGTAGATAAATCAGAAGCATTTATAGTAGTGACTAACCAACAAGGTGCAGTTGCCTACTTTGAATCAGAGGCTAATTACAACGCATTTAAGAAAAACTAAAAACAATCCTTTAACCCAAAATCCATGAAATTGAAACTGCTTTTTTTAGGTCTTGCTGCCATAGTGGCCGTGAAGACTCAAGCGCAACAGTCGGATGAAATTAACAAGGTAAAACAAGTCCTGGAATCATACAAACAGGCCATTGAAAGCCTCGACACAACGGGCACAGGTAATTTATTTGTATCGCAATCAATTGTTATTGAATCAGGCAAAGTTGAAGGCCGATATCAGGACTATCTGGCCAACCACCTGGGCCCGGAGCTCCATCATTTCGAATCTTTCAAGTTTAGTGACTATGAAGTAGCCATTGAAGTCGCTTTGCCATTTGCCTTTGCCACTGAAACCTACATATACACAATTGTGCTAAGCAATGACAAATCAGTTATTGAGCGAAAAGGAGTTGCCACCAGCATTTTGAAAAAAGAAAACGGTCAATGGAAAATATGGCAAACTCATTCGTCAGCAAGAAGACCACAGACCAATCATTAATCACCTAAATAATTTAACAATGAAAAATATTCTAAAAGCAGTCGTATTGCTACTATTCACTACGGCAACCGTATCGGCTCATGACGGCCACAAAAGCAAACAAGACAGCACCGCCCAACAAGCGGATACTGTGATGACCACCCCCACCAGCGAGGCAGATCAAAGTGAACATGAACATACCAGTGAGGCAGTGAGCCACGATGCGCATGAGAAAGATGCACACCACGAAAAAAAGGTCACGGCTGATTTGGCAGATTTCCCCACAATCCATCCACTGATTGTCCATTTCGCTATCGTATTACTGATTGTGGGGGCCATTCTGGCGGTTGTCAACATCTATTTCATCAAAAAGGAATTGGCGTGGACAGCCTTTGCCCTGGTGCTGGTAGGTTTTGTAGCTGCTTACTTAGCTGGCAGAAACTTCCATCCGCATACTCACGGACTAACCGAACATGCCAAGCTCGTGCTCGAACAACATGACTTCTGGGCTGACTGGACGATCAATCTTGGGTTTATTGGAGTGTTGTTGCAAGGGGTCAACCTGTTCATTTTCAAATCCAGAAGATGGGCAATGGCTATTGTAGCAGTTGTGTTATTGAGCGCTGCTTATGCTGTGGCACAGGCAGGACATTACGGAGCACAATTGGTACACATAGAAGGTGTAGGGCCGCAAGGTAATTTTTTGGAACTGGAGCATGAACATTAAACATCAGATAATGAAAAAATTCCCTAATATAATTTTAGCAATTTTCGCATTTGCCTTGTCTTTTTTATTATCAGGGCTAACTAATGCGCAAAACCTCACTGAAAAATCAGTCGAAGGCAACACTGATAACCTTCCTGTAAGAGAATATGCCATCTCCATAAATGAGCTGGAAGTGAACAAGGCAGGCAAAGAAGTAATGGGAATGGCCATTAATGGCAGTGTCCCGGGACCCACACTTACTTTTACTGAAGGTGAATATGTCGTAATATATGTAAAAAACGAGATGGATGAAGAAACTTCCATTCACTGGCACGGTTTGTTGTTGCCAAATTTTTATGACGGGGTTCCTTACCTTACCACTCCGCCCATCGCGCCTGGGGAAACACAGAAGTACGAATTTCCCCTGAAACAAGCCGGTACCTATTGGTATCATTCACATACCATGCTGCAAGAGCAGAGTGGTGTTTTTGGCTCTATTGTCATCCATCCCAAAGAAGAAACCCTGGCTTACGATAAAGAACTTGTCATAATGCTATCTGACTGGACAAATGAAAAGCCCATGAACGTACTCCGTTTTTTGAAACGAGGAACTGAATGGTACAATTGGCGAAAAGGTACGGCTACCCCCTTAAATCAGGTTATTGCCAGAGGCGCTTTGGCAGCACAGTTAAACTTCTGGAGGCAGAGAATGGAAAGTGCTGACATTGCCGACATTTATTACCCGGCCTTTTTAGTAAATGGAGAACAAATTCAGGAATATCCCAATTTCAAACCGGGAGAAAAGGTTAGGCTAAGAATTATTAACGGGGCAGCTTCTACCTCGTTTTGGATGACGTTTGGTGGTGAGGAGCCCACTTTAGTTGCGGCTGATGGACTAAACGTTGAGCCGGTCAAGCGCAATAAAACATTTATTGCCATTGCGGAGACCTACGATTTTATTGTAAATATTCCGGAAAGTGGAAAGATGGAATTTCGGGCCACCGCTCAGGATGGTTCGGGAACAGCCTCTGCTTTTTTGGGCCAAGGAGAAGTTTTAGCAGCCGAAGATGTTCCCCGCCCTGATAAAATAGGGATGATGATGCAAATGGCAAAAATGGACATGCGCATGGGGGCTCCTGCCCTAAAATTTAATCCCAAAAAGGACGATCCCCAAAAAATGATGGAGAACTGGGGAATGCAAATGAAAAGCGACAAAAAACAGGATAATGGCATGCCGGGTATGAATATGACAGGAAATAAGGAAGAGGGCTCCCAAATGGATCATTCCGGAATCAATATGTCTAATGATAAAAGCTCCCAAATGGATTCGTCAAGTGACCCTATGGCTGACATGGCCGGGATGGAAAACATGGAAATGTTTTCAGAATACAATTATAATTACCTCAAATCACCTAATAAAACGGTTTACGAAAAGGATGTTCCAGTCAATGAAATCCTGCTCAATCTTACTGGGAATATGAACCGCTACATCTGGAGCATGAATGGGATTCCACTGTCAGAAACTGACAAGATAAAAATCAAAGAGCGGCAAATTACCCGAATCACCCTCAATAACCTGACTATGATGCACCACCCTATGCACTTACACGGCCATTTTTTCCGTGTCATCAACGAAAACGGGGACTACTCGCCCCTGAAGCATACGGTGAATGTACCCCCGATGCAGAAAGTTACAATTGAGTTTTACGGGAACGAATATGGAGATTGGTTCTTTCATTGTCATCTTCTTTATCACATGATGGGAGGAATGGCACGTGTAGTCAGCTATGATACCCCGGAAGACCCTAGAATGAAACCCTTTCCAATTTCCAAACTGATTCACGAAACCAACCGCTTCTATAGTTGGGGAATGGCAGATGTTGCTTCACATAATACAACCGTAAATCTGACCACCTCAAACATCCGCAATCAATTCAATTTATCAATGGAATACGGATGGAATCAGAACCTGGAAGCTGAATTTTCTTATGAGTATTATCTGTACGATTATTTGAGGGTTTTTGGAGGTATTAATGTTGAGAATACCACCAGGAATAGTTTGGATGATATGAAGACAATTGCCGTGGCTGGTATCCGGTGGTTTACACCTTATATGTTCAATGTTGACCTAAGGATAGATAATGAGCTTCGGCCTAGAATTGGAATCGGTCGATCGCTGATGATATTTCCGAAGTTATCAATTTTTGGCTATTACGAATATCAAATTGATGCAGGATTGGTAAACGGTCTGGAGGCCGGCCAAAATTACAAAGAAGAAATTGTATGGAGTGCCGGTGCACAATACATGCTTTCTAAGAATTTTTCACTGATGACAAGCTATGACAACCGCTTCGGAGCAGGGGGCGGATTATCTGTCATGTTTTAATTAGGAAGTTATGGAAGAAAGTTATAAAAAAGGAAGTTTAAGTTTATTAGGATCAATTGCTTTAGGCACTGGTGTAATGATCGGTGCAGGAATCTTTGCATTATTGGGCCAGGTGGCTGAACTGTCAGGGACCTGGTTTCCTTACATTTTCGTTTTGGGAGCTCTCATTTCAGCATTTAGTGCTTACTCCTACATCAAAGTTTCTAATACGTATCCTTCGGCTGGGGGGATAGCCATGATTTTGAAAAAAGCTTATGGTAAATCAACCATAACAGCTTCTGCATCATTATTAATGGCACTATCCATGGTAATCAACGAAAGCCTGGTTGCCAGAACTTTTGGCTCTTATACCCTACAACTGTTCGAAGTTGAAAACAAGGAACTTTGGATTCCCATATTGGGTGTTGCTCTTTTGGTTAGCGCTTTTTTGATTAACATATCTGGCAACAAGCTGATAGGAAAGTCATCACAGTTCATGTCATTTATCAAAATTATCGGAATTCTGATTTTTGCCATAGGAGCTCTCTGGGCAGTGGGTTTTTCTCTGGAAGGGTTGATACCAAAAGCCATCGAAAACACTGATTATTCAGCAACCAGTTATATTGGGGCTTTAGCACTTTCCATTTTGGCCTACAAAGGATTCACTACAATAACTAATAGTGGTGGCGAAATTACAGAACCTCAAAAAAATGTTGGCCTGTCTATTATTATTTCTTTGTTGATATGCACAGTGGTGTATTTTCTGGTTGCTTTCGCTGTAAACTCAAGCCTTACAATCTCTGAAATTATTCAAGCCAAAGATTACTCCCTTGCTGAAGCTGCCAGACCTGCTTTTGGAGATTTTGGTCTTCATTTTACCGTTGCTATTGCCATAATAGCTACTATTTCGGGAGTGATTGCCAGCATTTTTGCAGTCTCTCGTATGACGGCTATGCTTACAGATATGGAACTTATTCCACATAGTCATTTGGGCATGTCAGGCCGAATACAGAAGCACATGTTGGTGTATGTGGTGTTTATCGCTATCATCCTGACTATTTTCTTTGATCTGTCCAGAATTGCTTCCATAGGAGCCATTTTTTATTTGGTGATGGACATCATTATTCATTGGGGTGTATATAAGTATTTGAGGAAAGAGGTGAAAGCCAATGGAACAATTGTACTCACAGCGATGGTGTTGGATTTCATCGTATTGGCAGCTTTCTTATGGATCAAGGCATCATCTGACCTTTTGGTTCTTATTGTTTCTGCATCTGTGATGCTACTAGTTTTCGCAGGTGAAAAATGGTTCTTAAGTCGAGCAGATAAATCTACCCAAAAATGAAACGAAACAGAAACTACTACATCCGAAAAACACACCGGTATCTGGGGATTTTTATAGGCATTCAGTTTATTGGGTGGACGGTCAGCGGCCTCTATTTCAGTTGGACGGATATTGACGAAATCCATGGAGACCAGTTCCACCATGAGCATGTCACGACCCATTCACCCCGGAACCTGATCAGTCCGGCACAATTGGATTCAACGATTGGTATTTCATCCCTTGAGCTTCGCTACATCAATCACCAACCGCATTATTGGGTCAACGATAGTCTGCTCTACAATGCCCAGACCGGACAAATCAAAAAGGGCATAACCGAAACGGAGGCGGTCGAAATCGCACAGAACCATCTTGTAAAAAACCTGGAAATCCTGAAAACAGAATGGATTACTGAAACCGACAACCATCATGAATACCGTGGCAGGCCGCTACCAGCCTGGGCTGTCCACTTTGATCATCCCGAAAAACTGGTAGCGTACATTGATGCCTCCAATGGCCGCTTTGAGCGGGTAAGGCACAACAGTTGGCGTTGGTTCGATTTTCTCTGGATGTTTCACACCATGGATTATGCCGGGCGGGACAACTTTAACAATTGGCTGCTCAGGGCATTTTCAGTCTTTGGCCTATTTACAGTGCTATCAGGCTTTACACTTTACGCAGTATCCTCTAAAACTTTCTTAAAAACCACTTCAAAACTTAAAAAGAATAAATGATGAACAAACTGATTTACACACTTGCACTGGGATTGCTGATCGTATCCTGCCAAAACAAAAAAGGTGAAAATGGTGGTCACGAACACCATCAGCCGGAAAAAGCACCTACTGAGCAATCGGACAACTCGAAAAAGAGCATCCCTCAGGAAGCGCATGGCAATGTGGGTGATGCCCACGTTTCTGTGTACTACCACTCACCTGCGGTTCGAAGTAGGGTCATTTGGGGCGGCCTGGTACCTTTTGACGAAGTTTGGGTTGCGGGTGCCCACAGTGCCACCAGCATAGAATTTTCCAAAGCAATCGAGATAGAAGGTACGACCATACCCAAAGGGAAATATGCATTCTTTACTATCCCCGGACAGGAACGCTGGACGTTGATCCTAAACAAAAACTGGGAGCAGCACCTTGCTGATGATTACGATCAGGCAGAGGATATTATCAGGATCGAGGTAACACCTGAAACAGAAATGCCGCTATCAGAACGGCTTACTTATACCATTGAAGACAAAAGAGAGGGTTCGGGCGCTATCCGCATGTCTTGGGAAAAGCTAAGTGTTTCCCTTCCATTTAAAACAGATTAACCACTAAAATTTTTACTCATGGAAAAGCATAATCACGAACATCACAAGCACCATCACCACGATGATGACCACCAAAAGAGCCAATCATCAGATGATCAAACCGTCAACAAATCAGACCATCAGCATGGACACCACGACCATCATGCCATGATGATCGATGATTTCAAGAAGCGTTTTTGGATTTCTCTGGTGCTCACGGTACCGATCCTGGCATTATCTCACATGATCCAGCAATTACTGGGATTTGAGCTGACCTTTTTTGGTGATCAGTACGTCCTTTTTGGGCTTTCCACTATTGTCTTCTTTTATGGGGGCTGGCCTTTTCTTAAAGGACTTTGGGACGAGCTAAAAGACAAAAACCCGGGTATGATGACCCTGATCGCAGTGGCCATTACCGTGGCTTACGTGTACAGCTCGGCAGTGGTTTTTGGTTTGGAGGGAATGGACTTCTTCTGGGAGTTGGCTACTCTGATTGTCATCATGCTGCTAGGGCATTGGATCGAGATGAAATCGGTAATGGGAGCATCGAAGGCTCTCGAATTATTAGTACAGATGATGCCTTCCGAAGCGCATTTGGTACAGGGTGACGATATCAAGGACATCAAAGTAGATGAACTAAAAAAAGAAGACATCATCCTGATAAAAGCCAATGAGAAAATACCTGCGGACGGCACAGTAGTGGAGGGCGAAAGCCATCTGGACGAAAGCATGCTCACCGGTGAGAGTAGACCTGTGAAAAAATCCAAAGGAGACCAGGTCATTGGCGGATCGGTAAATGGCAGCCAATCCATCAAGGTGAAAGTGTCCAAAACCGGGAAAGAAAGCTACCTAAACAAAGTGATCACTTTGGTGGAAGAGGCTCAGAAAGCCAAATCCAAAACCCAAAATCTGGCCAACATTGCCGCCAGATGGCTCACGTTCATCGCCATTGGTGCCGGTACAGCTACGCTGGTGACCTGGATCAGCTTGGGTAAACCACTTGATTTTGCCCTTGAACGAATGGTGACCGTCATGGTTATTTCCTGTCCACACGCATTGGGTTTGGCCATTCCATTGGTCGTAGCAATTTCCACAGCTGTTTCCGCAAGCAAAGGCTTGCTAATCCGTAACCGTACCGCTTTTGAAAATGCCCGGAAAATTACTGCAATGGTATTTGACAAGACCGGGACTCTGACCGAAGGGAAGTTTGGGGTTTCACGATATGAGAGCCTTTCTGATGATATGAACAAAAATGAACTGCTGTCCTTTGCCGCTTCGCTGGAGCAGCAATCGGAGCACCCAATTGCACAAGGCATTGTGAAAGCAGCGAAAGAGGCAGGTCTGACATTGAAAAAGGTTGAAAATTTTGAATCGCTGACGGCCAAGGGCATTCAGGGCAAGATCGAGGGAAAAAATTGGAAAGTAGTCAGCCCTGGCTACCTGAAAGAAAACAACATAAACATCCCTGAACAGGCAGGATCTGATGCCGCAGAAACCATAGTTTTTGTGCTTTTGGAAGAAAAGTTGATTGGCTTCATAGCCTTGTCCGATCAAATCAGGGAAGAAAGCCCTAAGGCCATCGAAACGCTTCGGGAAAAAGGCATGAAACTATACATGGCTACCGGTGACAATGAGAAAACGGCCAAAGCAGTAAGCGACAAACTTGGGCTGGATGGCTACTATAGCGAAGTGCTTCCACACCAAAAAGTAGACATCATCAAGAAACTTCAGAAAGAAGGCCACTTTGTGGCTATGACGGGTGATGGGGTAAATGATGCCCCTGCACTGGCACAAGCCAATGTGGGTATTGCTGTAGGTTCAGGTACCGATGTGGCAGCCGAAACAGCCGATATCATATTGGTTAACAGCAACCCAAAAGACATTGCCAACCTGGTACTGTTTGGCAGGGCCACTTACAACAAAATGATCCAGAACCTCGCTTGGGCTACCGGCTACAACGCAATTGCATTGCCTTTGGCCACAGGGTTTATCCCCGGCCTGGTGATTAGTCCTGCTATAGGCGCAGTATTCATGAGCCTGAGTACGATCATAGTGGCCATTAATGCGCAATTGCTGAAAAGGAAGATGAAAAGTTGAACTATTTAGAAATCTCCCAAGGGTACTTGCCGACTTTGCAATACCATTGCACCTTAATTTTGCGTATATTTACGGACAAATGAATTCCATCTTATCCATATCGTTTAGTTTTCTGTTCCTGGTGCAGGCAATGGGGCCAAATTTGGATATATGCTGCGAGCTGTCTAAGCTGCCTAATTTATTTGAACACTACGAAGAATACGCTGAGCATGATGGAATATCATTTATTTCATTTTTAGACCTTCATTATGGTGATGGGCAGAATTCGCAAGACCATCACCATGACGATGAGCATGACGAAAACCTGCCCTTTCATGGCCAGCACCAGTGCTGTCACGGATACACTTACATAGCTCAACTATGGGGGTATACAGAAATGACTCCCATTCACATTACAACAGAAATAAGAGCAACACGCTATAGTTTTTCTCTTTGTTCTGAGTACTCAGAATCCCCTTTCCAGCCTCCCAAGGCCTGATTTACCGGACACATTTAAATGACTTTTACTTCGTTGCACTGCGTAATGAAGTAAAGTGTAGTTTTTCTATTGCCGTCCGGCATTCCTCTGATGGGCATCTTCGCCCCAATCAATTCATTAAATCAGGATATAAAATGCAAAATAAATGCTGGATAAAATCATTCAATTTTCAGTCAAGAACAAACTGATCATTGGCCTGCTTACGCTAGGCCTGATCATTTGGGGGGGCTATTCACTGACGAAGCTTCCCATTGATGCCGTACCGGATATTACCAATAACCAGGTACAGGTCATCACCACCTCCCCCTCGCTGGCTGCTGAGGAGGTAGAACGTTTAATCACATTCCCCATCGAAATCACCATGGCCACCATCCCAGAACTGGACGAGATCCGTTCATTCTCCCGTTTTGGGCTGTCTGTGGTGACCATCGTGTTCAAAGAAGATGTGGATGTGTATTGGGCTCGTCAGCAGGTAAACGAACGCCTGGCCGATGTGCAAGCCCAAATCCCACCGGGAGTGGGTCAGCCGGGTATGGCCCCCATTACTACCGGATTGGGGGAAATTTATCAATATGTGGTAGGTACCGAACCGGGCTATGAAGATCAATATGACGCCCGTGAGTTACGGACGATCCAGGACTGGATTGTGCGAAGGCAGTTGCTCGGTACTCCAGGGGTGGCGGATGTAAGCAGCTTTGGAGGCTATCTCAAGCAATATGAAATTGCCATAGACCCGGACAGGCTCAAGGCCATGAACGTTTCTATAGCCGATATTTTTCAGGCACTGGAAGAAAACAACGAGAATACCGGAGGGGCTTATATCGAGAAAAACCTCAGTGCCTATTTCATCCGAAGTGAAGGTCTGGTAAGCGACATGGATGACATCCGTAACATGCTCATCAAAAATAATCAGGATGGAATTCCTGTCCTCATAAAAGATGTGGCAAAGGTACAGCTTGGGAATGCAGTACGGTATGGCGCCACTACCCGCAATGGTGAGGGCGAAGTGGTGAGTGCCATTGTGATGATGCTAAAGGGAGAAAATTCAGCGGAAGTCATTGAAAATGTAAAAAGCCGGATTGCCGAAATCCGCAAAACTTTACCTGAAGGCGTGACCATCGAACCCTTTCTGGACCGCACCAAACTAGTCGATACCGCCATTGGCACAGTTTCCAAAAACCTGGCAGAAGGCGCGCTGATCGTAATCTTTGTCCTCTTACTGTTGCTGGGAAATCTTCGGGCTGGCCTGATCGTAGCCTCTGTAATTCCCCTTGCGCTCATCTTCGCCTTTGGCATGATGAACCTCTTTGGTGTTTCGGGTAACCTCATGAGCCTGGGAGCTATTGATTTTGGGTTGATTGTGGACGGAGCGGTGATCATTGTGGAGGCTACCCTCCATCACCTGGGTTTACTGAAACTTGGAAGAAAACTTACCCAGCAGGAAATGGACCAGGAGGTTTATCAATCTGCAAGCAAAATAAGGAACTCAGCCGCATTCGGGGAGATCATTATTCTCATCGTGTACCTGCCCATCCTTGCTTTAGTAGGGATAGAAGGCAAAATGTTTGGCCCTATGGCACAGACTGTAAGCTTTGCTATACTGGGTGCTTTTATCCTTTCGCTTACCTATGTACCCATGATGTCCGCTCTTGTACTAAGTAAAAAGACGGAATACAAACCCAATATTTCAGACAAGATCATGGCTTTCTTTCATAAACTGTACGACCCGACAATTCGTTGGGCGATGCAAAAACGGCCATTGATGTTAGCCATTGCACTTGGATTATTTGGCACCTCCCTTTGGGTTTTTTCCAATATGGGAGGGGAATTTATTCCAACACTTGAGGAAGGCGACTTTGCGGTAGAAACCCGGGTGATTACAGGAAGTTCCTTACAAAATACGGTTGCAGCTACTACCCAGGCGGAAAAAATTCTACTCGAACAGTTCCCGGAAGTAAAGCAGGTAGTATCTAAAATTGGTGCAGGAGAAATCCCAACTGATCCCATGCCAGTAGAAGCTGCTGACATGATGGTGATCCTGGAAAACAAAGATGAATGGGTCTCGGCCTCTAACAGGGAAGACCTGGCCAACAAAATGGCCGAAGCTCTGGAGGTCATTCCGGGAGTTACTTTCGGATTTCAACAACCCATCCAGATGCGTTTTAACGAACTCATGACAGGGGTTCGCCAGGATGTGGCGGTTAAGATATACGGAGAGGATCTCAATGAGCTTTCGGAGTATGCCGAACAGATAGGACGGCTGGCTTCTGGTGTGGAAGGAGCTGAGGATTTGTACATAGAAGAGGTAACTGGTGTTCCGCAAATTGTCATTAATTACAAACGGGATCAACTGGCCAAGTACGGCCTGAGCATCCGGGATGTAAACCGTTCGGTACAGGCAGCCTTTGCCGGGGCTTCAGCCGGACTGGTATATGAAAATGAAAAGCGTTTTGACCTGGTGGTCAGATTGGATAAGACCAACAGGGAGGATGTAGAGTCCGTTCGGAACCTTTACATCGCCCGCAAAGATGGGCACCAAATACCGCTCTACCAGGTGGCCGAAGTGGAAATCCAGGAAGGCCCTTACCAAATCCAGCGAGACGACACCCGCAGACGGATCATTGTAGCTTTCAATGTACGTAACCGGGATGTAGAAAGCATAGTAACCGAGCTTCAGCAGAAAATTGATGAATCGGTGGTATTTGCTCCTGGCTACACCGTTTCTTACGGTGGCCAGTTTGAAAACCTCGTGGAAGCCCGTGAACGACTCTCCTTTGCTGTACCGTTGGCCCTTCTATTGATTTTTGTATTGCTCTATTTCACCTTCGGTTCCATTAAGCAGGGCATCCTCATTTTTACAGCCATCCCACTTTCTGCTATAGGTGGCATCTTCGCTTTATGGCTCAGGGATATGCCTTTCAGTATTTCGGCAGGCGTTGGTTTCATCGCTTTGTTTGGGGTAGCGGTGTTGAATGGGATAGTGCTCATCAGCGAGTTCAATCACCTGAAAAAAGAGGGCATCTCCGATATTTTCGAGCGGATTTACAAAGGGACAAGTGTACGTCTGCGCCCGGTAATCATGACGGCTGCCGTGGCTTCCATGGGCTTTCTGCCAATGGCGCTTTCCCAGTCCGGTGGCGCAGAAGTTCAGCGTCCGCTGGCCACTGTGGTGATTGGCGGGTTGATCACTGCTACTTTCCTGACACTGGTTGTATTGCCTATCCTTTACTATTATTTTGAAAGAGGGATTAAAGTAAAACCCGGAGCAGTAGCACCTTTGTTGATTATCGGTCTCTTTTTCTTCCAGTTTCAAGAAGTAAAGGCACAGGAATCACCTGCTTCCTTTCAGTCACTGGATGAGGCGATACAAGTAGCGATTCAAAACAATCCGACCCTGAAGGCAGCAGACCTGCAAACCCAACAGGAACGAGCATTAAAAGGTGCCAGCTGGAATTTGTCCAAAACCAATTTCAGCCTTACACATGGGCAGTACAACAGCATTTACGACAATGACAACCAGTTCAATATCTCTCAATCCATCGAATTCCCTACGGTTTATGCCAATCAAAACAAGCTGGCCAAAGCGAGGATGGAAGCAAGCGAATGGCGGAAAAACGCTACGCAAAACGAACTGGTGCAGCAGGTAAAGGCTACCTGGTACATCCTCTGGCTGGAGAAAAGCAAAAGGCAGTTATTGCTGGAGCAGGACAGTATTTACCAACGCTTTGTGCGGGCTGCCAACCTTCGCTATGAAACCGGGGAAAGCAACCTGCTTGAAAAAGCAACAGCCGAATCGCAGGTAGCTGAGATCAAAGCCATGTTACAGCAAAACTTGTCAGATATCGAGATTTACCAGACGCAGTTACAAACCCTGCTCAATGTGGAAAGCCCGGTGGACATCACGGTTGGCAAGCTCGAAGTACGGGAAAGCACTGTCCTTCTTGATACCACAAGTATTGCCAACAACCCTACCCTGGCATGGTTCCGGCAACAAATAGAAGTAGCCGAAAGGGAAAAGTCGGTGGAAAAGTCAAGGCTGCTACCCGACCTTACGGTGGGTTATTTCAACCAGTCGCTCAATGGGCCGAATCAAGATCTGGATGGCAATCCGGTCACTTTCTCTTCCAGCGACCGCTTCACAGGTTTTCAGGTGGCTATAGCCATTCCCCTTTTTGGAGCAAAGGCACAAGGCTCGGTCATCAAAGCTGCTGAACTCAGAAAACAGGAAAGTGAGGCAAGGCTGCAAGCTATAACCAATGAACTGCAAGGCAGATTCAGGTCGCTCTTTCAGCAGTACCAAAAGTTTCAAACCAGTCTGGATTATTATGAGCAAAACGCCCTGCCTCAGGCAGAGCTTATTCTCAAACAAGCCCAAAGGGGTTTTGAAAGCGGTGAAATTGGCTATGTGGAATATATTCAGGGGCTTAACCGGGCATTGACAGTCCGGTTTAATTACCTGGACATCCTCAACCAATACAATCAAACCATTATCGAGATCGAGTTCATTTCAGGTGTTCAATAAAAAAAGAAATCAACAATGAAAAATACATTCAAATACATTAGTAAAATTTCGATGGCCCTTCTCTTAGGAATGGCTATAACATCTTGTGGATCAAAAAATGAGGAGGCCACAGAAGAACATCACGAAGAAGGTGAAAATACAGTGGAACTGTCGCAGGCGCAATTTGAGCAGGCAGGTATCAAAATAGGAAACGTGGAACAGCGGGTTATTGGCTCAGAACTTCGGGTCAATGGAGTTATTGACGTGCCTCCGCAAAGCAATGTTTCTATCAATATGCCCTATGGAGGCTTTGTGAAATATACTGAGATGCTGCCCGGCACAAAGGTGAAAAAAGGGCAGTTGTTGGTGGTGATTGAAAACCCGGAGTTCATTCAATTTCAACAGGACTATTTGGAAAGCCTGGCCAACCAGGAGTTTCTGAAAGCGGAATATGACCGACAAAAGGAATTGTTTGATGAAAAGGTAGCCTCCGGCAAATCCTTTCAACAGGCAAAAAGTGACTTCCTGGCCAATGAAGCCCGTATCAAAAGCATGGAGGAAAGGCTGAAATTAATCGGTTTCAGCATCCCCAAGATCAAAGAAGGTACCGTTTCTGCGTCCGTCAACATCTATTCTCCGGTAACAGGCGCTGTTCGTGAGGTGTTCACCAATGTGGGCAAATACATCAACCCACAGGACGTGATCATGGACATTACCAACTCGGAAGACCTGCACGTGGAACTCACCGTTTATGAAAACGACATTCCACGGGTCAATGAAGGTCAGCGCATCCGTTTTGCCCTTGCAAATTCACCCGATGAATGGCGTGAGGCCGAAGTATTCCTGGTGGGCAGTGGAGTCAGGGAAGACCGTTCGGTAACTGTACACGGACATTTGAAACAAATGTATGAAGATTTGAAACCAGGTATGTATGTGGCGGCCAAAGTGGAAACTGATAGCAATGAAGTCTGGGCTGTTCCGGAGGAATCCATTGTGCGGTTCGGGGGCAAGCACTATGTTTTTGCATACGCAGGCGAAAAATCAGAAAACGATGAAACCATGCACAATTTTGAAATGCTGGAAGTCATCAAAGGCTATACCGAGGATGCTTATACTCAGATTTCGCTGGCTGATTCAGCGCAGGATTTGAGTGCCATTGAACTGGTCACCAAAGGTGCCTTTACGCTCTTGGCGAAGGCCAAAAATACTGAAGAAGAAGGCGGTGGACATGGGCATTAAAAGAGCCAACAATGGTGATCAAAGAACTTGAAAATAAACTCAAGCAAAAGGATATCCGACCAACAGCCATGCGGCTGTTGGTGTTGGAAGCCCTGTCCGGTCAGGAGGCTGCCATCAGCCTTTCCGACCTGGAAAAAGCCTTTGAAAAATCGGACAGGGTTACCCTGTTCCGTACCCTGAAAACCTTTCAGGAAAACGGACTGGTACACAGCATTGATGACGGTACCGGAGCGCCAAAGTATGCGCTTTGTGAAGAAGGCTGTGAATGCAATATTGAGAGGGACTTGCATGTGCATTTCCATTGCCGGGTGTGCAGCGAAACCTTCTGTTTGCCCAAGTACAAAATCCCGGAAATTGACCTGCCAGATAAGTTCAAAGGCGAAGAAGCCAACTTGGTGGTAAAGGGAGTTTGCGGGAAGTGTGCAGGATGAAAATTGCAATTACTGTGCATTGTGTTTACACGTATTTTCAGGTAGGTACTTAACAAGATGAGATTCAATACTCATAATCATGTATGCCCCACGAACTTCTTAAAGCAATCACTATGGACGAAAACAAAATCACTTGCAAGCTCACTACTCTGGAGCTGAGGTTAAGAAAAGCTACTGTGATAGCTTCCTTAAAAGAGATGGTATTAGAAAAACAGGAACTTGTCAACGGGTTCAGGTACAGGTTTGATGGCTCGGATCAAACGCTGGACCTAATCAGCGACTTCATCAAAACCGAACGGCTTTGCTGTGACTTTTTCACTTTCAGTCTTACGGTTGCCGGGCCAAGATCTCCTATCTGGCTTGAACTATCAGGGCCCGGTGGAGCAAAAGCATTTATCGAAAACGAGATAGAATTCTAGATTTAACCCAAGCCGAACATGACCACCTTACTCACCGGTACCATCATGCTCAGTCTCCTGCACGGTCTGATCCCCAGCCATTGGTTGCTTGTGCTGGCACTGAAAGAACGGTTTGGCTGGCAAGGTAGCAAGACGGTTCGCATTGCGGCTATGGCAGCTCTGGCTCATTCGCTGAGTACCTTTCTGTTGGGCGTGTTTCTGGGCTTATTCAGCCTTTCACTGGCAGAAACGCTTAACAGTTACACCCGTTGGGTCATTCCTGCTTTGCTCATTGCCATAGGGTTCTATTTCATCATCCAACACCACAGACACCATCATTTTCACTTCAATGAAAAGCAAAAGCTGGACCAGGCCGGAGCAACACAAGTAGTGACCTTGCTGGTATTTATGATGTTTCTTTCCCCCTGCCTGGAAATTGAAGCCTACTTTCTGATGGCAGGGACTCATGGATGGCCGATGATCCTGACCGTGGGCTTGCTCTACACCATCGTTTCCGTGTTAGGGATCACCTTTTGGGTGTACCTCGCCCAGAAAGGCCTGCACCGTTTCAACTGGCACAGGCTGGAGCATAATACCGGGCTGGTTTCGGGGTGCATCCTCATTATCACGGGCATCATTTCCTTTTTCACACATTAAAAACTGACAAGCGTATGACCAATACAAACAATATAGACAACAAAGCTTGCTGCAGCACCGACCAGCATCCGGACAAACCAAAAAAGCAGAAGGAAAAAACCTCATCCACTTTCCTGCAAACCTGGGGAAGTGGTATTGTAAGCCTTGTCATGCTGCTTGCAGGAATAGCCGTTGACCAATGGGGACAGCCTGCATTTTTCCAGGGATGGATCCGCATAGGCTGGTATGTGCTGGCCTATTTGCCTGTCGGTTGGCCGGTATTGGTCAAAGGCTGGATGTCCATACTGAAAGGTGATGTGTTCACTGAATTTTTCCTCATGGGCATAGCCACTTTGGGGGCTTTTGCCATAGGCGAATATCCCGAGGCGGTGGCGGTGATGCTTTTCTATGCTATTGGGGAGTTGTTTCAGGATGCAGCAGTGAACAGGGCTAAACGCAACATCAAAGCCCTGCTGGATATACGCCCCGATTCGGCCTCCGTGCAGCGAAACGGGCAAATGGTGTCCGTACACCCGGAGGAAGTACAAATTGGGGAAACCATACAAGTAAAACCCGGAGAAAAAGTACCGCTCGATGGGGAAATGATCAGTGAAAAAAGCAGCTTTAACACCTCCGCACTGACGGGTGAAAGCAAACCTGCCACTTACAACAAAGGAGAAAATGTGCTGGCTGGGATGGTGAACCTCGACAGGCTGATTGAACTAAAAGTGACCAGGCGGTTCAACGAAAGTTCGCTGGCCCGCATCCTGGAGTTGGTGCAGAACGCCACCGCCCGAAAGGCAAAAACCGAACAGTTCATCCGTAAGTTTGCACGAGTTTACACACCCATTGTTACCTTTCTGGCAGTGGGATTGACCTTCCTACCTTTCTTTTTTGTAGAAAACTATGTGTTTGAAGACTGGCTATACCGGGCATTGATCTTCCTGGTGATCTCATGTCCCTGTGCGTTGGTCATTTCTATTCCTCTTGGTTATTTCGGAGGGATTGGAGCAGCCTCCCGCAAAGGCATATTGTTCAAAGGTTCCAACTTTCTTGACCTCATGACCAGGGTAAACACCGTGGTGATGGACAAAACAGGTACGCTTACCAAGGGTGTGTTTGAAGTTCAGAAAGCTGTGACCATGGACGGCATCACGAGCGATTGGCTCAGCCTGGCGGCAGCTATGGAAAGCAAATCCACCCACCCCATCGCAAAAGCCATTACAGAATATACTAAAAAGCAGGGCAAAGAAATTTCAGAACCCGAGCAACAAGAAGAAATAGCCGGGCATGGCCTGAAAGGAAAAGTAAATGGTAAGGATGTGCTGATCGGCAATCAAAAACTGATGGATAAGGATGGGATTGTTGCCTGTGCTGATGCTGCCGGAGAGGTCAATACGGTCATTCATGTAGCAGTGGACCAAAAATATGCCGGTTACCTGGTGATAGCCGATGAACTCAAAGAGGATGCTGTCCAGGCAATCAGTGCATTACACAAATCAGGAGTTCGGGAACTGATCATGCTGTCTGGAGACAAGAATGCAGTGACCCAACAAGTCGCAAAATCACTCGGGATAGATAAAGCCTATGGCGATCTGCTGCCAGAGCAAAAGGTGGAAAAGTTAGAAGAACTGAAAAAGGATACCAGCCGTGTCATCGCATTTGTGGGGGATGGTATCAACGATGCTCCCGTCCTTGCTCTGGCCGATGTAGGCATGGCAATGGGTGGTCTGGGCAGTGATGCCGCCATCGAGACAGCCGATGTGGTCATCCAAACCGACCAGCCCTCTAAAATTGCTACTGCTATTCAAATAGGTAAACAGACTAAACGGATAGTCTGGCAAAATATCGGCCTGGCTTTCGGTGTAAAAGTCATAGTCCTTGCCTTGGGTGCCGGAGGCCTGGCCACCATGTGGGAAGCGGTCTTTGCTGATGTAGGTGTGGCATTATTGGCTATTTTAAATGCAGTAAGGATACAGCAAAATTAACTTAGAACATGCTATGGAATCAATAAACTCACTTTTTAAATGCCTGAAAATTATAACCAACAATATGAAGATTTAGAGGACAAACTTAGAATGATCGATCTGGAGGAAGATAACCTCCTCAAAAAATCAGAGCTGAGCTTTCAAATGGTACTGATTGCCATTAACCAGTTGCGGGATGACTTAACTAAAAGCCCTGTAGATTCTCAAGCCAGTGAAATTCTTTTTTTCAAAGAGATCAAACCGAAATTCGTCAGTAAGCTCATCTATCACCTTAGTGTGTTCAACATTGAAACCAACAAGCCCAATGGAGGTATCAAAGTAAGACGCAAATACTATCAGAATGAACTGGACAAACTGAAACGATATTTTGACAACAATCTGGAATTTTATCGCTATTACCGTACTCACAGCAATTACCTGGATCACAAATACTTTGTCAGGGGCAAACAGGACATAAGGTTAACGCTTGATTCTTTCTTCTTTGAAACTGACCCAAACTTCTCAACTAGCCATGATTTTAAGGTTTCCAACATCCTGGCCAATGACCTGCTCAATGTCTATTTGGAAGATGAATTGAACAAACTGGATATGAGAGATTTAAGCAATGGAAGATCACAAGGTGAACCGAAGGGGAAACTAACATGGACAGATTCTAAAGTAGCTTTAATCGAGTTGATGTATGCCTTACAAGCCCGTGGAGTATTTAACAACGGCATTGCCGATCTAAAAGAAATCGCAGCATTTTTTGAAGATACCTTCGGTATCGAGGTGGGCCAATATCACCGCACATTTCTCGAAATCCGCATCCGCAAGACCGGACGCACTAAATTTCTGGATTCTCTAAGGGAGAGTCTGACCCGAAGGATGGATGAAGCTGATGAGAAATAACAAAAAATCTTTCCCAACTTCGGTTTGACTTGTGAATAAAACCCACCAAACGGTAACACCTTCGCTGTTCAATCAACATTTGTTAAGAAATGGCAACAGAAGTTATTACCACAGATGACCTCCGTGAGTTCAAGATCGAACTCCTGGAAGACCTCAAAAGGCTACTTAAAGAACATTCCGGCCAGCCTACCAAGAAATGGCTGAAATCCTATGAAGTCCGCAAGCTCCTGGGCATTTCACCCGGCACGCTGCAGAACCTCAGAGTAAACGGCACATTGCCTTTTACCAAAATAGGAGGTGTGATTTATTATGACTATGCGGACATTCAGGCGATGCTCCAGTCCAACAAGTTTCAGAACCGCTTGAGGTAAAGCACATGGCCGGGCATGAACTACATCAGGCACCTTTCCGCAGTGTTCCAGCAGATGGATGCAGATACCAGGCTCACGCCCTACCATATCAGTTTGTATATGGCCTTGTTCAGGCGGTGGAACCTCAACTTTTTCAAGAACCCGATATCCGTGTCCAGGGACGAGCTGATGAGGTTGTCAAAAATTGGTTCAGTGAACACCTACACCAAGTGCCTGAAGGAACTAGATCAATATGGCTATATCCGCTACGAACCTTCCTACAATCCGCACCGGGGCAGCCTCATTTACCTGTACAGTTTTGATAAAGGTAGTGATACAGGTGCTGATAATGGAGGTGAAATAGCAGTGAGACCTTATACAAACAATACAAACTCTTTAAACAATGAAAACGAAACAAACTTGGTTGAGCGAGCCAAAAATTTTGATAGAGGTTCAAATGCTGAGGAAATGAAGAAAGAGAAAAGTTCCGCTAAAAGAGAAAGAGTGACCGGCTATGGCCCGGACATTCCGCCTCTGGAAGCCCATGTGAAAATCTACTTTGATGAAAAAGGCTATCCGCCCGTGGAGGCTGAGAAGTTCTATAACTACTTCCAGAGCAATGGCTGGTTGGTAGGTGGTCGCTCCAAGATGAAAGACTGGAAAGCAGCAGCCCGCAACTGGATGCTGAACGCACAAAAATTCAATACCTATGCGAAAGATCAGCGAAACCATCAGTCAGGTCCTAAACCCGGAAACCTCCACTCAGGAACCGGCAAGGACTATGGCGAGCCGCTCTAAATCCTCCCTTGAGGGAGAGCCTGTCCCGCATGAATATCGGGATGCCCAAAGGGCGGAGGGTGTTCAAAGCAACATCATCCAATTCGACAAATGCCTTGAATTCCTGGAGAAAGCAGGCAAAGAATACATCAGTCCTAAATTCCAGATATGGAAGGAAGACCACTTGATTATATTCAAACTTTTGGTCTACTTCTATCAGGACAAACCCAATGCTGAAAAGCACGGCATTGACCTCCACAAGGGCATCTTGCTGACTGGTCTGGTCGGTTGTGGCAAAACCTCCCTGATGACCCTGCTTCGCTTCATGCTTGCACCCAAAGAACAGTACATCATCAAATCCGCTCGTGACATCACCCTGGAATTCATCCAGGACGGCTATCCAGTTATCAACAAATACTCCAAAGCAGCCTTCCAGCAAACAAGCGGAGAGCTAACCCCAAAAGCGTATTGCTTCGATGACCTGGGAGTGGAGTCCAATATCAAATATTATGGAAACGAAACCAATGTAATGGCAGAGATCCTTTTGAGCCGCTACGATATGTTCATTGGCCAACACATGCTTACTCATGCCACCACCAATCTTTCCGCCAGTGAGATTGAAAGCTGCTATGGCAATCGGGTAAGATCAAGGATGAGGGAGATGATGAATGTAATAGCTTTTGAGAAGGAGGCCAAGGACAAAAGGATATGACGTGTCCCTTCGTGGTACATGTGCAGGTTTTCATGTCCTATTCTTAAGGTTTTTGTCTCATGTCCCATCATGGTACATATAACTTGTTTCATGTCCCAATTTTCGTATTTTTGTCTCACGTAATTATAGGAATGAAGAATATTGATCCCTCACAGCCTTTCAATGATTTGCCTCTTTTACCTCCTCCGGTGGAAAAAGTGGAGACTATCGAAATCCTCAAACAGGAGAGTAAAGCAGCGGTTGCCCTTGCTGAGCTGAAGGGATTGGCAAGAACACTACCCAATCAGGGTATTTTGATCAATGCCATTGTACTCAAAGAAGCACAGGCCAGTTCAGAGGTGGAGAATATTATTACTACACATGACAAGCTCTACCAGGCTTTGGCGGCCAAGTCAATGACAATTGACCCATCGACAAAAGAAGTCCTACGGTACAGGGAAGCCCTGCTCTATGGCTTTGAAGAGATCAAAAAGAAAGGCTTCCTGAATACTAATGGTATTGCACGCATTCAGGCTATACTGGAAGAGAACGAGGCTGGGATCAGGCAGCTACCAGGTACTTCCTTGAAAAATGATCTGACAGGGAAAACAATTTATACACCGCCAGATGATAAGGAAATAATCGTCAGACTGATGAAAAATCTGGAAGACTTTATCAATGATGAACCCGATGGAATGTCACCTCTGATCAGGATGGCTATACAACATTACCAGTTCGAAAGCATCCACCCATTCTATGATGGAAATGGCCGGACGGGAAGGATCATCAACGTGCTTTACCTCATCCTTCACAATCTGTTGGAAATACCCATGCTTTACCTCAGTGGCTACATTATAGGCCACAAAGGAGCTTACTACAAATTGCTACAAGAGGTGAGGACTAAAGACAATTGGGAAGGTTGGATATTGTTTATGCTCAAGGCAATTGAGGATACTGCGACAAAGGCCATTTCCCAGATCCATGGGATCAACAGCATCTTCAATGAGATACAGGAAAAGGTAAAAAATGAAGCCCCTAAAATCTATTCCAAGGATTTGATCGAGCAATTATTTGTCCACCCATACACCAAAATAGAATATATCTCCAATGGGTTGGGCGTAGAAAGAAAAGCAGCTTCCAGGTACTTAAAGACTTTGGAATCCATTGGAATCCTAAAACTCGAACCTATCGGGAAAGAGAATATTTTCATCAACCAGCAATTGTACCAACTACTGAAGCAAAGTTAGATCATGGCCAAAGCTCGCAAATCCATACCCCAAAAAACGAAATCTCTCTTGCAACAAGAGATTAACTCCCAGTGCCCAATCTGTGATGATCAGAATGTAGATCATTTTGAGATTCATCATATTGACGAAATTCCCGAAAACAATTCCCCTGACAACCTTTTGATGCTTTGCCCGATTTGCCATTCCAAGATTACTAAAGGTGATATTAGTGAGGAGGAGGTCAAACAAATCAAGACCTATCTTATGATTAAAGCCAAAGGCAAATCCAGTGCAAAATCATCAAATACCATCAACATCAAAGGCAATATATCCAACTCCACGGTAGCCAATTCGATCAGTGCACAGACCATTGTTTATAAATCCCGAAGTAAACCGAAAATGGAATTCGCAGATGGTGCCATAGGTAAAAAAGCGGAATTGAAAAACTATGTGAAGCATCTGATTGATCGCTATAACGAATACAAGGAAGGAGATGTTGGTAAATCCAAAATGAACTATGCTGCCATTTGGGGCATCATCAAAAAGGAATTTAAAGCCAGTGCCTACCAAGTCCCAGAAGCCCAGTTTGAGGCTCTTTGTTCCTTCCTTCAGTATCGCATAGACAACACAAAACAAGGCAGGATCAACAGCGGGAAAGGCTTTAAGAACTATTCAACATTTGATGAAATCTATGGTGGAGAGTAAGCAGAGCAACCTTGATTGGCTGAAAAAAAGATGCCCAATTCAGCCTAAAAAGTGGCATACTGAAAAGGTTCTCAGAATAAATGAAATTGAGAACTATAGGTTCTATTCTCGGAATTCAACAAAGACTTACAGAGGAATCATTAGTCCGCTAGATATAAAAGGCATTCAATACGCCTATGCTTATAACGATGGGAGTGATATTACCTGGATTGACTTACTGAATAATTTGAAAAGGTTTAAGGATATTCGTCATTCAAACATGACTCATGAAGAGTTGATCGAGCACGCCCAAAGTGATTACAACGAATCCAGAACGGTTTCAAAGTTTGGCTCTCTTTATTTTACTACCACCGGTCAGCACAGAATGGCTTTGTGCAAATTTCTCGATTTGGAAAAAGTTACAGTCCAGATTAACGAGTATACCTTTGATCAAGAAAAATTTAATGCCTATCAGGCTAGAAAGAAATTCGTAAAAAGGCTGTTAGATAGAGGTCTAATTTCTGAGAAATTATCAGAATCAGAAATAATGAGTTTTGAACACGCCATAAGCCTGAATATCCATGGAGTTTTCATCATGATGGGAGACCAAGTATTTGATGGGCTTATAAACCTTTACGATGGCCTTGGCACGAACAAAGTATTAATCACTTTTGAATCCTTGATTTATGGTAAGCCTTCTACTTTCAATAATGATGTCAGAAGCCAATCTGATTTACTTCAATTCAAGTACTTTTTAAGAAAGTGTAAAGCGGAATTACTGAGTGATGTCTAACATACATCATGATCTCCTTCAAAGAGAAGCGAATTAAGGTCAATCCCTTACTGAAGATAGTCCCTCCCCACACTCCTGTGCCTCCAGCCTGCTCATTCCGCTGCGCTGCACTCACAAGCTTCCAGCACCGCACAGCAAGAGTAGCCCGCTATTGCATTCCGCTTCGCTCCATTCCATACCGTGCCACACTTGCTTTTTTCCAACCCTGACCCCACGCAGGAAAAGCGGTGTTCGTCTTCCGCCCTCGGCATAGCATCATGCCAGGCCACCACAGCCTATTTTTTGAAAGGGTCTATTTTCTTAAGGTCAAAAAATAAGCTGTGTTGCCTTACAGGTCTCCGCTGAAGCTCCGAGCCTGTCATGCTGCTTGCATCTCGGTTGTCATCCTCACGGCAGCCTACTCTGTCTTTTTAGCCCTGCCAGTCGTCCCTTTGTGGCATAGCTAAAAATCCACCGGCTGCCAGTGTTTTTGCTCGCCTGCGGGTCGCTGCGGGCTGCGGGACTGTCATGCTTTTTGCAACAACCCAACGGTATCCTTGCACACAGGCAATAGCTTATACCTTTCCCGATGCTCAAAGCAAAAAATCACGCCAGCCCTTGTGTAGTTCCGTTTCATTCCGGGCTTTTGTGGAGGATAAAATTACAAAAGCCCTGCATTTCACTTCACACATAGCAAGCCCCCGCAGTTCGTACCTCACTGCTTTCCGGTCTAGCCCCCTTGCTCCACTCGCAGGCGGCTCGCAAGCCTCCGATCGTTCCTCTCTACGGCTGGCTTGGCCGTTCGTCCATTACGCTGCGCTCCACAGCCTCCGTCCAGCCGTTTTAGCTCAAGGCTGTTTTTTCCTGCGTGGGGTTCCTGCCGCACTATCGTTCCAAACCACATTCTCGTTTGCAGTTGAATGTTATCCGTGATTTCTTTTGAATCGAAGTGACCTCTCCGGAAAGAAAACAAAACAAAGAGTGCAGCTAAGTTAGGCGGGCCCCACAAGGCCAACCCTAATCAGGACCGTCAAGGTCAAGCCCTACGGGTTTTTGAAAAAATCTCCACCCTACGGGTAGTATTTTTCCAAAAAACCTTGACTGCCCTGTCCATGCCCACCTGACCAAAGGCTTTCTCTTTTCTTTTTTTCCCTTTTTTCTTTTCTCTTTTGAAATGTGTGCGAAGCGCAGCGAGCAAAACTTTAAATGCTCATACTATGCACACTTTTCAGATCAAAACTTATCGAAAAAACTCCACCAGCTCTAAGCCTCATTTCTTCATTCTTTCCAAAGGAATGAATGCGGGAAAGCCGCTCGAAACCCCTTGTCCCAATTGCTTCGCCATCACCACAGAATCGGAGGAGGCACGGAACTTTTATTTCTGGCTCTCTTACGGTCTTTGGCAGGCACAGGCGTTCACGCCATACCTGACCGGTTCTGTTGTCCCATTCATCAGGATAGGTGATGCCAGGGCGGTATTGCTGGCAGGGCAGAAAAAGGCCTTGAAAGACCATAGGAAGTACCTAAAGTCATTGGCACTCCTTCAGGACTTTGAGAAGAAAGCAAAGATCCTGCAAAAGCAGGTGGAGCTCGTGAAACAGGTCAAGAGGGCTATCATGTTTCAGATACTCCTGGAATGAAAAAAGGCCCCACGAGGAGGCCTTTTCATTGAGAGGAACACAAACTTTCCCGACTTGCGGGAATCACATCCCCTTCGGAGGTGGATGTTTTCTTTTGAACCGTTGGAATAACACCTTTAGTAGAATGGACACGGTAAAGCTCACTACCGCTCCAACAGCAGCTAATACACAGGTGTGGAGGATATCCCCAGAGCTGATATTCACCAGGACACTCAGCAACGTGCCTCCGGCAGTTCCTGCCTTCATGCCTCCTCCACTTACCAGGTTAGCCATTTTTCCTGTCCGCTTTTGCACTCTCCTCTACGGTCACTTGACTGACTGCAGTCAGTACCGTTCCACCTACGGTGAGATAGCCGCCCAGGGCGACTATTCCGGCCGGTAAACTGATTGGAGCTGTCAACAATGCGCCACCAGCTGCCGCCAGTGCTAGGCCAATGTTTCGGAGAACCTTAAAAAACTTGGGAGTTGGGGCTTTCGCCCTTTCTATGATCGTCATACGCTTTTTGCTTTTTGAATATTGAGAAATACACTTTCGCCTCTTTCCATGGCCTCAAACACAAGTGTTTTCACCCTGGAATCGGCAGCTTTGGATTGCGTCCCTCTACCTGGACCGATGACCTTTGAAACCGGGGCTATACAGCCCTTCAGTTCCTTCAGGGCGTCATTGGCTGGGTGAAAGAGGATACCGCTTCTATTGGGTACATTTTTCACTAGCAGGTGCCAGTCCCGTTTGTCTGTATATCGCTTTACAAGCTCATACCTCCCTTCCGGGATGCTCGATACCATCCGCTGGTTTTCCCTCCAGGGAAGCTCGATGGTGAAGCTGATCAGCAGCTCCCCATCATAGAGCTCTCCGTTGGTACCGTCCTGATGATAAACTCTGAATAGGGTTAATTCCATTTCAGGGCATCATTAGTTTTCCGGTAGCTGGATAAACTTGTCTACCTCAACCAAAGCCAGACAGTTAAATCCACCATTCTTCATGGCATACATTTGGCCGTTCACTGATTGATAGAAATCAATGCCAAAGGCGACCAATAGTACCTCCTCGCTGTTGGCATTAAAAGCCAAATCCAGCTTCAGGGGACCGGTTGCCACATTGTTGATTTCCACATCTGCCGACTCGGCCAGATTGAAAGTGAATTCATCATTGTCGAAGTTCACCTCCGATAAAGCCGCCACCATCTTTAGGTGCGTAGCACCTTGAGGATAAGCCAGGCTATTGGCTGGAATGAACTCAGGAACGTCAATGGATGCGGTACCAGCCGCACGGTCAAAACTCACCTCATAGGGAGCGTATAGTGTGGCCTCCAGTCGGCCAGCCGCATTGAAATCAAACCCCTGGATCAAGTCCAGGTTTCCATTGGAAACCGTCCGCTCTCCTCTTGAATTGTCTTCATCCGATTGAAGGACGATCATCAATTGCTTGGTCAACCTGGAGGCTACCTTGCTGTCTGAAGTTTTCAATAAGAGCGGCCTGAAGGCCGTGCGAATTAGCTTACCAGCTTTCCCTGCCCGTCCAAACTCCGACCCATTCTCCCGGGTCCTTTGGAAGGCCGGATCATTCTTGATCCGTTCTCCATCCACACCACCTTTTTCCCTGGCTAAATAACCGTCTTTGCTCTTGTAGAAGGACACATCTCCGATGGTTCCTTGCAGTTTAATAATGCCTTTTTGTCGTGCCATACGTCTTGATTTTGATTCGTTGCTTTGTTGCAACTCACCCGAAAATCAGCCATATCCTTCAGGCAGACAAAAGACCGGTTCCGTATAGGACGATGGGATACCATTTATTCCGATTCGTTCAAAAAGAACTGCGGAGGCCATTTAGTATATTTACAGTATAGCAAAAGCGTAGATGAAGTATAGATAGAGTATGATCGAAACCAAACGAGCCTGTATTTATCCAAAAGACGTGCAGCGCATCACCGGCAAGAGCGAGCGTTACGGAAGGAAGCTCCTAAACAAGATCAGGGAGGCGTTTTCCAAAGAACCACACCAGTTCATCAGTGTAGATGAATTCTGCGAGTTCACCGGCCTTGCACCTGCCATTGTTGAGCGTTACATCACCGATTGACCTTGCCAAATGAAGGCAATCAAACGGCACTAAATTCTATGCCCCCTTACCAATAAAATTCAGCACTTTTTGCCACGATTTGAACCCAAAAAGCGGGCTTTTTTGTATATTTACAAAGGTTTCGGAGTTCACCAAATGTACTCAAACCAGTTCGAATAAATTGAGAACTGAACGGTGAACCCGCTGAAATTACGTTTTGTAACTTACTGATACATAAAGATTTGCACGGGGTGGTTGTAATCCTGCCACCCCGACAAAACAAAAGAGGCCAATTGGCCTCTTTTGTTTTTTAACTTCAGCTTCTCTTACAACCAATACCTCCAGCCGCTTGTCTGTTTTCATAAAAGTATTAGTAAAAGAATGGTTTTGCGTAATCCTTTTTATTTTTCTGGCTTAACAGCAATTTGTTGAAACACCTTCTATTCATTTACGCTATACTATCGTTTTTGGTAGCCGGAGGCCTGCTTTTTAAAAACTCGGGTAAGGCCCCGCTTACATTGGGGGTATTCATTCTTATGCTAGGGCTGGAGATTCTGGTCTTTCTATATGGTACCAGCCCGTTCATAAACCTCTACCCGGAGTACTACATTCAGTATTACTATCTGTCAGGCTTTATCTTTGGTCCTCTTCTGCTTTGGCACCTTCAGCTTTGCATCCGCAAGTCTTTCACCTTGCGCCCGGTGCACGCCCTGCACTTGCTCCCCTTCCTTTTGGCCATTATCTACTTATGGGACATCCTTCAAATGTCGGGCATAGAAAAACTCATTTATATACAAGAAAACTTTATGGAGGTAATTATGCCCCTGAACTATGTAAGGGCCATGCACCTTGTTACATATGGTGTTGTTATGATTATACTTCTGGCTCGCAAAGGGTTTTCTCTAGCCCCCAAAGAGCGACTCTACACCTGGCTTATTACGGCCATTTACTTTATTTCTTGTGTCACCATTTCTTGGTTTACAGAGTTTGCCAATACCTGGAGAGACTTTGATGTGTATTATGTGATTACCTCTACACTCACCTTGCTAATTGGTTACCTACTCTATACCGACCCTGATTTTCTAAAGCAGATTACGCGCAAATACATGAAGTCGACCATTTCTGCCAAAGACAAAAAACGCATTAGCAAAAAGATCGAAGAAGCATTCAAGGATCCGAAACTATGCCAACGCAACGACCTCAGCCTTTCCGATTTCGCCCTGCACATTGAAGAAAAAAGCCACCACATCTCCCAAACTTTTTCAGAAGAGATCAACGAATCGTTTCAGGAACATTTGAACCGTCACCGTATAGAACTGGCCAAGCAGCTGCTTACTAATCCGGAATACAAGCGATTTACCATTGAAGCCATTGGCCAAAAAGCGGGTTTCAACAACAAGGTCACATTTGGGCAATCGTTTAGAAAATTTGCCGGCTGCACACCCTCTCAATACCGCAAGGAAAACCCCAGTACCAATCGTAAAAGTTGTTAATCCCAATTGGAATTAACAACTGCAAAGCCTAATTAACGGCAATGCTCTCCCGCACCACGTACTTTCACAAGCATGAAAGTGGCACCACTATATTCATCATTGGCTTTGATTCTTTTACTAAGCCTGAGCAGCTGTAAGAAAGACGACAGTGTTTCTCCCTCCAATTGTGGTGATGATTTATCTCCCCCACTTAAACAAAGCTATGAGCGCGATGTGGCCGGTATTGCCATAGCTTATATGTTAGAAACAGAACATCCCCTGGCCCACGAAATAGAATTACCCGGTTCAGTAACCGATAAAATATGGGGTGGACTCGATGCCATTTTCCGCAGCACTCTACCCCAAAGAGATTCCATTTTTTCTCAATACTGTGTACATCATGTAGTGAATAATCAGGCGGTTTACAGCTGCATTGTCCAGGTAAATGAAGACTCTGAAGTGGCCCGAGCCTGGGCTTCAGGAGAAACAAGCACCGGCATAGCCGCAATAGACGGACTTTTGGAAACATATGGCTTTAGTCTAACACAGTACAACAACCACACAGCCGTAATTCGTACCGATAGGTTGTTGAACATGCCTGCTTTTGCCCGGGCCCTGAAAGCCAGCCACCGCGATATTACCAATGCACAACCCAACCTACTAACGGCCGGTGCGGGCAGAATATACTACAATCAGACCCACGACATTCGCTACTACGACTTTGTGTTTGAGTGGCACGACTGCTACGATTTATGCGATAACTATCACCGCTGGAAATTCAGTGTAGACAATCTATGCCGTGTGGCCTTTTTAGGCACTGAATCAGGGGGAGTAAACGGCTCACAACCCTTGCCGGAACCCTTAAACTGCGGTCTTTAACCAACCATAACCATGAAAAGAAAAACAATTGCAATCGTTTTGGCCACCCTGGCACTTTTTGCCTGGAATGCCATTTCATGGATGGGGCTGCCCTTTCACGGGCAGTCTCTCCAGCCCCTACCCGATGCCGTGGTAGAGTTTACCAAACTTAGTAGTGTTCGTCTGGAAGATGGAGTATATCATTACCCCGGTTTTCCGGAAGACAACAGTCCGGAAAGCCTCCAAAAGTTGGAACAAAAACTGGCTACAGCCCCCCGAATTCCTCTAATGGTGTACAAATCGGGGCCATCACAATTGTTCAATCCGACTGATTTTTTGCAAAGCCTCCTCATTAACCTTTTTACAGTTGGTGCTCTCTATCTTCTTTTAGCACAGGTAAAACCTCAAGACTTGCGAGCCACCCTTTTGGCTTGCCTGCTAGCCGCCATGCTAACAGGCTTTGCCTCCGATCTGGCCCTGATGAACTGGTACAAGTTATCGTTGGAGTTTGTAATTCCCAACATGGCCGATCATATCATAGGCTTCTGTCTGGCCGGTATTATCCTCTTTTCTGTATTCTTTAAAAGACTCACCTATGTGGCTTAAAACAAGCCTTTGCCTTTTAATATGTATCCTTGGCATAAGGCCTGCCAGTGCTCAGACTAACTCAACCGACAGCCTGCTATCACTAGCTGTGCAAAACAATGATTACAACCGGGCTAAAGAGTTGTTGCTAGCAGGGGCAAACCCAAATACCCTCATCGACAATGGCCTAAAACCCTCCGTACTAATGTATGCCAGTGCCTTTGCCGATGGAAAAGTTATGGACTTACTTTTTGATGCCGGAGCCGAGCTCAACTCACTCGATGCAAATGGAGACCCAGCCCTGAATTGGGCGGCATACTATGGCCATGCAGCCCATATGAAAAAACTCATAGCCGCTGGAGCCGACTTATCTATTCACAGTAAGCACGGCAACGCCCTGGATGTAGCTTATAGGTTGTGGCATGCCGATTCGGTCATACAAGTTTTCAAAGGTACCACACTCGATAGCGGAACACCCCGGCCATTGGAGCAACTCATCAGGGCTGTGCGATCGCGACAAAGCCACTGGTTGAAAAAAGAGCTTCCAAAAAGCATCTACATCAATCGGCTCGATGGGCTTGGACAAGGCCCTCTGCATCATGCCGTCAGAATCAATGCCCCGGAAATAGTTGCACTTCTATTGGCCAACGGTGCACAACCCAATCTGTTGAACCGGGTTGGGCAAAGCCCCCTTGCCATTGCCGCACGTTACGGGTATCTGCCTTTGGTTACTCAACTCTTAGAAGCCGGGGCCAACCCCAATCTGGCTGGTGAAAGCTATGGCCTCACTCCGCTCATTGGTGCTGTTGTGGGAGGCCATTTGGATGTAATTAAAGCACTGATTGAAGCGGGAGCAGATTTGGATCATCGCGATGTAATCAACCAATCTACGGCTTTGCACTGGGCTATATTCTACGAAAACACAAAAGCCGCCCGTCTACTTCTCGACAAAGGAGCCAGCTACACAGTAGCTTGCTTCGATGACTCAGAAACGGCCTATACCCTGGCTTTGGGCTACGGAAACGAAGAATTAAAAAGCTATATAGAGCAGATACGCAGCACGAAAAATCAATTGATAGGCTCTTGGAAGCTCTCGCAAATCGACTACATCTACTCCGACACCACCTACACTTTTCAGGGTCAGGAAGGTAGTTTGCTGGTTGGCCGCAACCGCTATAGCATTGTATACACCCCAACCGCCAAAGCCCGAAAAGCATTTTCTGCTTTATCTGCCCCAAGCGACAAGGAAACCATAACAGCTTTCAGAAATATAGTATTTAACAGTGGCCCCTACAGCCTCATGGATGAGCATGTATTTCTGGCGGTTCCGGACATAGCCAAGGTTCCCGGTTTTGAAGGTGGCCGACAATACTATGCTTTTACGATAACCCAGCATACACTAAGCCTGAAACTTTACGATGAGACCTACCCCAATGGTCAAAAACCCGAGTGGCACGGTCAACTGGAAGTACTATTAACATTTAAGAAGGAAAAATAACCCCATTTATGAGAAGACAATTACTATTCATCTTCATAGGTCTTTCTATGCAAGTTGCAAAAGCTCAAAACAACCAACGCATATCTATTGCCGCCATGACTGAGAGTATGGCCTTTCCGTTTACACGGTTTACGCCACTGCACCCGGGTATGGAAATGAGCTACGAGCTCAATGAAAAAAAACACACCAACAGGCTCAGTAACATGAACCTGCAATTGGGTTGGTATTTTCACCGCAAAGTAGAAAACGCCTTCTACCTGAAGGCCGAATGGGCAGTGAGTTTTAAGATTAGCGACTCGTTTACAGCCGATGTCTATTATGGAGCAGGATACATGCACGTGTTCTACCCCGGTAAAGTGTATGAGCTAAACCCCGATAGTGGCACCTTTGAAAGCGTAAAACAAACGGGCCGCCCTCACTTGCTGGCCAATGCGGGCCTGGGTTTCACTTATCGGAACTCATCGGCCTGGGAGCCATTCATACGCCAGGATTTCGCCATTGAAACTCCGTTTGCCAATGGTATCCCCGTAATGGTACACTCATTTCTGAAAGCAGGTACTCACATAAAACTTCAGCAGAAATGAACCGAACCTATTTACTTCCGACCCTTTTCATAGTTCTTTTGTGGGCTTGCGCCAATCCCGATATATACCCCGAAAGCTACTATAGCTGCTCGTTCAACTTCAACGATTCCAGTCAAAATCATCCCAGGGCAGCGGTTTATCAGGAGATTCTGGACAGAAACCGGAAAGCAGGAATTGTAGGTGCTGCCATGATGATTAAAGACAGTGATGGCGTGTGGATTGGAGCCAGTGGCAAGGCCGATATTGCTTCGGGAATCGATGTGGCTCCTTGTAGCCCTTTTCTGATTGCCAGCATCAGCAAATCGTTTACAGCCGCCACCATAATGGCCCTTAAAGATGATGGCCTATTATCATTGGACGACCCCGTAACGGAATGGGTGGATGGCAAAATAGCCGAGAAACTCGAGAACGTGAAGGGTAGTACTTTGCGCCATTTATTGAACCACACCAGTGGTATTCCCGATTATTATACCCTGCAATTTGAGTTGGATCGGATTAACCGCGAAGACAACGGCTGGACTCAGGAAGAAGTATTGGCCTATGCTTTCGGCAAAAAAGCCACCAATGCCATTGGAGAAACCTACTACTACTCCAATACCAATTACCTGCTATTGGGCATGGTCATAGAAAAAGCCTCAGGGCTATCGCTTCAAGAAGCCTACGAGCAAAAAATCTTTATCCCGGCCGGGCTTTCTAGTGCATACTACAGCACCACCCGGCCCATTCCCCCGGGTACTGTAAAAGGCTATGTAGATATTTACGGCAACGGTCAGTATGTAGAAAGTGAGTTTCTGTACAGAGATGAGCTAAACACAGCCGATGGAGGCATAGCCATAAATGCTTACGATCTGGGGTTATTTTTCGAAAAATTGCTCCAGGGCGACATCATTAGTGAGCAATCATTAGCAGAAATGACTGCCTATGAAGACTTACCTTCCGACTGGGTAGATGAGGATTTTGGCCATTTCCAAAATGGTCTGGGGCTAGAACACAACCGCACCCCCTATGGCAATTCCAGCGGTCATACGGGAGGTATCGATGGTTTTCTAACCATTGCCCAATACTTTCCTGAGCACGATGCCACGTTTATTCTGCTGGTAAACAGCGGATCATATGAAAACCAACAACGGCTGAACATATACAGAGAGTCACTAAAAGCGATGTTTGATGAGTAGGCTACTTTTGAGCACCATCTCAATTTTTCAACTCCTTCAAGGCTGCAGCGGAGATCTTAGCCGGCCCGTTATGATTGATGGGCAAATTAGCACTACGGAATGGGCCGATGCCCACGTTGTAACCCTTGACTCGCTCAATAGCATTTATTCAAAGTCGGATGAGTACTACTACTATGTGGCCGTAAAAAGTAAGCTAACTAAACCCTTGTATGTCGATGTGTTTATACAACAAGCCTCCGGTTTGCTCAATATTCACGCATCTTCCCAACTCGGTGCACGCTCATTGCCAGACAGCACCTGGACAGACACCGAACCACCCACTCTCTGGGGGTACACGGTTGGCTGGACGGCCAACACCGTGCGCTTCGACAGGAAAAAAATGCAGCTTGCCCGAGACAGTATGCCGGAGGTCAACCCTTACTCCAGCAGCTACATAGCCTATGATGGCATGGAGTTTCAGTTTAGCAAAAAGCACTTCGACTTAAACAATGCCCTATGGCGCATAGAAATCCGCAATATGATTGGGCCGGAAGGTTTTCAACCAGTGATCTTCCCGGTCAATTCAACCCGAAAACAAACCATTAACTGGACCACGCTAAACTTTTAAACCATGAGAATTTTTGCCTTGCTCTTTTGTTTACACCTATTCTTTTTACCCATTAAGGCCAAACAACTCAGCGGACTACCCGAAGGTACTACCTTGCATAAGCTTACCCTGTCAAACGGTTCCTTTTGGGCTGTAGACTATGGTGGGGGCCATATTTTTGCCAGCAATGATCTCGGTAGGTCATGGCAACAAAAAGCCCATTTAGGGGCAGAGTTCTTTGAAGACATACAGTTTACGGATTCCCTGACAGGCTATGTATGCGGAGACTACGGCTATGTTTATAAAACAACCGATGGCGGAAACCACTGGACCGAAATAAGCCCGTTGGTTCCCGGCCGAATTAAGGAACATTACCGAAACATTCCAGGCAAGAACCAGCAACCGAAAGGGGTTTTTGTGGCTTACTACGACATGCACTTTAAAGATGCACAGAACGGCTACATCTCAGGATTTAGCACCGAGCCATCGGCTGAAAAACCTTCATTTTCACCCATAGCTTTTACCACTACCGATGGTGGAAAAACCTGGAATCAGATTAGTCGCCAGTTGCTTAATACCGAAGATTACAGAGTCGGGTCTCCGGCCTACATGAACGGGATGTTCTACCTTAACGATCGGCAGATTTGGAAGACCAGAAAGGTGAATAACAACTGGGTGGTACAGCATTCGGAAGATGGAGGAAATACCTGGGAAAATGCTTTGCTTCCGGGTTTTAAGCCGGACGACCGGTGGGTGCTCCGAAAGGTACTTTTTCAGAATGCCAACGATGGTTTTGTAATTGGCGGAACTCTGGACGAAGACAGCCCAAAAGCCCTTGTTTTCAGAACCAGAGATGGAGGCAATACCTGGTCCGTATTGCCCAATGAATGGCCTCACCTGCACGATGCCTTGCTGGTGAGCAATACTTTATTTGTGACCGGCAAAAACGGACTAATCGACTCCATTTCACTTAACTCAGGGCCTCGCTGGACTTCCCTACAGCACTTACCGGAAAACTACTCGATTGATGGCAGTGTCTCGATACACGAAATTCGCGATACCACTTATATGAGGGAAGTGAGCCGATCCCCACTTTATGTAGTGAAAAAATCGACCGACTTCACCTACATAGGGATACGATCCAACAACTTCACCATACTCAATGCCTATTTGGTAAATAATGATTCACTGAAGATACTTCATGCCTCAGCCGCCCTGGGTCAGGCAGATTACAAACGGTCCGGCCAACAACTAACCACACCAACGGAAAACTTCGAATGGATTTATCGTGACCCGGCTTCATGGGACGAGAAACATCCGAATGGAGTCGATACTATTGAAGAGTTTTATGAACGTTTTGGCTGGACGGCCAACACCTGGACCATGGGCTCTTACAGGGAGTTCGAAATGGTTATTTCCAATCAACACTTTGACAAAAACACCCAACTCGTGGTGAGTTTTGGTTCGCTGAAAGAAGACACCTATGGTATTCGCTTCTACCTCAATGGTGAGGAAATTTCACTCACCGGTACCCCGGCTAACGATAAGTCGCTGCACGATGGCTACCTGATTAACCCAATTTCACTAAACCCTGCACTCCATGAAAAGTAAGTGGATGCTTGTGTTTTCAGGGTTGCTCCTGGCCTCATCTGTTCAGGCGCAAGGCATAGCTCTCGACTCCCGAGATGGACAGGAATACCCCACTTTGCCCTTGAATGGACAGGAATGGTTTACCAGAAATGTTTCCTACCGAGGCTCTGAAGTCTCGGCACTCTGCCCGGTGGAAACTGACTGCCATACCCTGGGACTTTTTTACCACTGGGCCGACACTGCCAAAATTTGCCCGGAAGGCTGGCAATTGCCCTCCTTCGCCCACTTGTTAGACTTGATTGCAGGATTAGAAGGCAAGGTCAATAGCCGGGGAGGCAAACGGGTTCATCGCCAGGTTTTGAATCCTTTGAACATAGAAATGGCGGGCATTTACCTTGCTGAAAACGAAACTCCCCTGCGTGCCCGAGGCTCCATGGAAGTTTGGCTGAGCCGCACAGATACGGTCTGGAACAACCCTGCCCCCGAAAGTCAACCATACAACGACCTTAAAATCATAGGTCTTCATCTCTACCATCAGGGTAAAGACAGCACAACCATAAAGCCAACCTACATCAGTGCAACTTCAGACATGCTCATTAACTGCCGATGCATTAAGAAACAATAGCCCTAAACCGATATGAAAAGAAGTATCAGCGTCTTTCTAGTGCTTATTACACTTGGCCCTTTCGCGCTCTCAACCCTAAATGCTCAAGGTCATTATCCCGTGGGTTACCGGGCCATTGAATGGGTCGATTCGCTTCGTCAGGAAAATTCACTCCACAATTATTTAAAAGAATCACCCAAGCAGCGTTACCGTAAGTTGCTCATTCATGTTTGGTATCCGGCCATTGCTTCTACCCAACCTGAATACATGAGTCATAAAGACTACCATTGGGCGGTAGAAGAGTTTCTGCAACAAAAAGTACCAGATGCTGCTAGCCGTACACAGCAAGAGGAGCGCCTGCTCTCCTCACTCCCCCTGACCTCGGCCCGTAGCCTTTTTGAAGAAAAATCGCTGGCCATTAAGAATGCCCACCCCATAGAATCGGCTTTTCCTCTTTTAATTCATTCAGGGCATGTGAAGGCTCAGTGGGCCTTCCACGAAGCCATGGCGCAGAAGGGTTTTATTGCTTTGGCTGTGGATGGTCTGGATATGCCTTATCAGGAACTTAGCTCTGTTGAAGATTTGCTTTTTGGTCTGCGCTTTATAACCGCACATTTGGGGTTGAAATACAAGAGCCTATTAGGTTTGGGCAGTGGTTATGGAGGAGCTGTTATCTTCGCGCTGCAACAGGCCACCGGCATATTGGACGGTATTATTTCATTTGACGGTACAGAAACCTGGAAAGGCAGTACCAAACATTTTCAAGAGCTCTTCCCCCTGCACTACCAAATTCAAAAACTCAACATACCTTATGTTATGGTGCATGGGCCAGATACCAGCCGCATCGATAGTTCGTTTCAAAGCACATTCCGCTATGCCGACCAGTACTGGATTCGCTTGGCTGACAGCCTGGCCACTCATGGTTTATTTCAATACCCACATGCCATTAACCAGTACCGCAGTGCCCATATGGCCGAAGCTTCGCAACATTTGCTGCAACTAAAGGTGACACTCACAGAAGCCCTCAACAATTCACTCAACGATACTATAATGGAGCCTTTTGGCTTTATTCGGAAGCCGGATAAACTCACCCACTTCCCTCCGCTGCCCCCTCCTCTTCAAAAGGAGGAAATCGTGAAACTCAAAGAGCAGCTAGGCTGGAGTGGGCTCAAAGAGCTTCTGCAAACACAATTGGCCAAAGATGCCGGCTTTGTGAGTTTTGACCCATTATTTCTATTGGGGAGAGACCGAACGTGGACAGGACAAATCGAAGATGGTTTGCCCTATCTGAAACTAGCCAACGAACTGTTTCCGAGCCGGCCGGGAGCTTATATAGAGTTACTTAAGGCCTCTTACTGGCTCAAAGACACCAAGCTGAATCAGCAATACTTAAAGCACATAGAATCGGCTCTGGAGCATTCACTCATTGAAGATTCGCCTGCTCTGCGAAAACTCATGGAGCGATATAGTCTCGGCCATCAATGAATACATTCCCAACTCATGTATAACCAAAAACTCATTTCTCTATGCCTTTACTTACCTGCTATGTTTCTGAAAAATACGCTGAACCGGCCGACTGGAACCGACTGGTAAAAGCCTGGTCTATTCTGAACCGGCTCCGTCCGGCCGACATTAACATTGTATTGCTTACGGACTATCTGACAGCCGGAGCACACTACAGCCTGAGGGCTGAAATAAACCTTCCTACGTTGTGGCCCTCTGAGGGCATAAAACAACTGCAGAAAAGCTTTCTCGAGTTGGTACAGGATATTGTGGGCATTCCTGAAGAAGATGTTTTTATAATGACTCAACGGGTAGAATCAGGACATGTAATGGACCGTGGAAAACTGGAGGAATGGTGAAATACGGAGCCTTCATACTCTTTCTATGCGTTGGTCTGAAGGCCATAGGCCAGCAAGGCACATTTCTACGCCTGGGTACGGGGGTGCAAACCGTGCAATCGTACGATCTAGCCGGGTCTCCCCTCAGCTATTCCGGATATGGTTTCCCGCTTACTCTGGGAGCTTCCCTAAACACTCGGCAATACACGCACCGACTCAATATACAAGCCACTTCGAGTCTTTTAACCAACGCCTACCCCATGCGCACAAAGGTGGGTACTGAAACAAGGGAATGGCATTGGGTGGATATTAGCTATACCTTACTTTACAGCCTTAAACAAAAATCGCTGTGGGCACATTCCCTGGGTGGCTCATTGCGTTCCACCACTTTTTTCAGGGTCTATACTCCTTTGGACGGCTATAGCTGGGAGTCGGTCAACGGTTTGTTTGCGGTGTATAGTGGCGCCTATTTACCGGGTAAAGAACAAGTAGGCTGGCAGGTGCAGCTTCCCATACTGGCCTACCTTCACCGCCCACAGTTCACCTTAGATGAAGTTTTTCTGGCCGACCTTTTTCAGAAAAAGGGTATAGTAAAATACGGTGAGTGGTCATTACCCTTCAATGGCTTTTGGCAATATACCTTGCAAGTTTTCTATGCTCAGGAGCTCTCTGATGCACTCAGCCTGCGCTCCGAACTAATGTTCGAGCATTATAAAATTAATTATCCCAAAGTGTCTAAAGGCATACGCCTGCAATGGTTGGTTCTATTGGAATATCGGTTGTAAGTATGAAAAAATGGATTGCCCTGATTTTCGTCCTATTACTAAACGGCTGCCTGATGGAAGAAGCCGAAAGGAGTAATAAAGAATTGGTTTTAAGGCATTTGTATGAAACCACCAAGGCATACTATGCCAACTTTGACCAACGACCGGATTTTGAAGCGGCTTACCGGCTGGCACAAGACGAGCTAAATGCCCACACTACAGAAAGCGAATTTTTTGTTATTTGCTCCCGACTACTTGCCAGTCTTGAGGATCCGCACATTCGTTTGGTAACACCCGACAGCACCTTTCTTACCTTCAATTACCTAAACTATGAGCGAACGGTTGATTTAGCCCGAATTAAAAACCACTATCTGCAGGGCTTATATTCAGAAAACAGTCGGGCAGTTTATGGTCGGTTGGAACAAAATATTGGCTACCTCTACCTGCCTGACTTTACTAACTGGACAATCTACAACCAACCTCCACCAGAAATTCAGGAGGCTATGAACGCCCTGCGTTCCACGAGTGGGCTAATAATAGACCTACGCAACAACGATGGCGGCAGCGCTATATATGCTCAGGCTCTTGCCGCCTACTTTACACAAAACCAGCTTTTGTGGCATCAATCGTTCAATAAAAACGGACCACTACCCAACGATTTCGATAAGGCCTATCAGTGGTTCGTCAATCCTTCAATTCATTATTACTACAACAAACCGGTGATAGTGCTCACCAGCCGCTATACAGTAAGTGCGGGAGAACGGTTTGTACTGGCCATGAAGCTCCTGGAAAACGCTACGGTAATAGGACAGCGCACAGCAGGGTCCCAGGGCTCGGTGAGGGGATTCGAAATGCTCAATGGCTGGTGGTTCTCCCTTACGTTCGAGAAAATTCTGGATGCTGATGGCCACAACTGGGACTATTTGGGCATTGCCCCGGATCGGGAAATAAATACTACGCTAAGCCAATTTCCGGAGGGTAAAGACCCTTTGTTGGAGGAGGCCATGGAAGAGCTTGGCCATTAAGCGTAACAGCTACCACCTGGCCTTTTTACCTCGTACGTCTACATGAATGAAACCACTATGCCGACTATTTTTCTTGTAAAAGCCCAGGCCACCAATAAATTTTTTGTACTCCTGCTTATTGTATTCTGCCTCTACAAGGTTATAGAAGTAGCGCACGTCCTTATCGTTTACTACCCCATCATTGTTAAGATCGTCCATTTGTCCGTCTCCATTCTGATCAATAAAAATATCGGCAGCCCCGCCCCACACGTGGCGACTGTAGGGCACATTACCAATGGACTTGTTATAGAAAGGGGTACGATAGCCGCTAATGAAGCCAAAGGTTTCAATGGCAATACCTTCTGCCTGAGCAATGGCCAACAGGTATTCCAACTTGAGCAGTAAACGTTCTCTCACAATTAGGTACTTGGGGTAACCTCCGGCTTGCTTACACAAAAACTGGCTTATGTTGAAATGTGGAGTGAGTTGAAGGTTGGCCGTGGCCTCTGTAACCTCAAACAAGCCTTTGGGGCGTTCATATATTGGATCATTGTTGAGCATTCTTGCCGGATAGTTGCCTATACGATATCCGTTGAGGTATTCTCCCTTTTTATTGGACATAGGCGTAAGCACCAGAATGTTCAAGACCATTCGTTCTTCGCCCTTGCTAATAGCAACGGAATATGCTCCAGGCTTGGCAGGGGCTTCTACTTTATAGGCCATAACCGAAATGTTGATCACGGAAAGGTCATTGCCCTGCAGCTCAAAATCGGTATTGGCCGAAACATCAAGTACCTCACCGGGCATTACAAAAAAACTAAAGAGGCTATAGGGTACTTCTTCACCGTTGACCAACACATGAAACGAGAGTTTATTTTTTGCCTGGGCAGCGCTACTTAGTGCTACCAGAAGCATTAGTGTAGAGGCTATTCTAACCATGAGTTAATTAAGGTTGGGAGCACTTTCCGAAAGGGCACTAATTACCGCGGCATCTCTCTGGTACACATCGTTTCTAAATTGCACGCCATCTTCATCGACCCAGGCGGTGAGGTAAAGAATATGCACACTGAGTGGCTTACGCAGCATGACAGTTTTATCTCTGCCGGTTTCCAACACCGCTTTTATTTTCTCTGTATTCCAATCGGGCATTTCAGCGATCAGGTAATTGACAAACGAAAGGGGTTGGTTGAGACGGATACATCCGGAACTAAAGGCTCTGTCGGGTCGATTGAAGAGTTCTTTGCTGGGAGTATCATGAATGTAAATGTTGTACTTATTGGGAAACATGAACTTAACAGCTCCAAGGGCATTGGCCGGGCCGGGTTCTTGCCGAATGGTATAGGGGAAATAGTTTTTAGAGAGCTTGGCCCATTCAATACTTTCTGCAGCTACCTCTTGCCCTCCCTGCAGCACTTTCATTTGCTTGGTTTGCAGGTAGTTTACGTCTTTTTTCACTTCAGGAAGTACATCGTTGAAAAGAATGGTTGGGGGTACCGTCCAGTAAGGGTTCAGCACAAAATAGGTCATTGTATCGCTGAAAACCGGGGTTTTCCGAAATGGCTTGCCCACTACTACCCGCTGCTCAAAGGTGAGCGAATCGAGCTTAAATACTTTCATTTTATAATCGGCAATGTTTACAAACACATAATGATCGCCCAAGTCTTGGTTTATCCAACGAAGCCGCTCAAGATTGGCTTTTATCTTGGCTATCTTGGCTTCTACCGACACATTGAGGGTAGCCAGTGTTTGTTTACCTACATTGCCATCGGCCTCCAGCCCATGGTGTTGCTGAAAACGTCTTACTGCCTCGGCCAGCTCTTGTGTATACTGATCGTTGGGTTCTTCTTCCATAAGAAAATAGCCTTCTATGGAAAGTCGGTATTTGAGCGATTGTACCCGGCTTCCGCTCATACCCGGCTTCAATGTTTCTCCAGCTTCAATGGTATTCCAGCCACCGTTTTGTCTTATTTCGCGGTAGTGCATTAGTGCGCTCACCAAGCCACGATAGCTTTGGCTTTCGGGCTGCAATTGTTCAAATTGCTCTTCCATATTGCCTTGTTGCAGGCACTTTTTCAGAAAGGTTTTGGCATTGCCCTCTCTACGCACTGCCTGCCATTCGCCTTCTACTTCTTCCGGGTTTAGCTTTCCATTGAGAAAATGACTGGCGTATAAAAGAAAGGCATCGGTAAACAGTAAGTCGGCATCGGTGCTCTGCGACTCCACAGGATCGGCATAAAGGCGGTTTAGCACCTCAAAGTGATAATCGGCCGGGGTAAGTCCATGATCATAGGCCTTATTCACCAGATTGAGAAAAGACTCCTGAAGGGGGCGGGTCCACACCCGTCTGAATTCATTTTCAAAATAAAATTCGGGTAGCAAGCGAACACTGTGAATTAGCTCACCTCTCACCTGCACAGGCACTCCCGCACTAATGGTTTCAGTATATTTTCGAATGGCTTCATTGGACTGCCCCATGGTTGCCTGAACCACAACGCACCATAGAAATCCCAATACTGCTTTTCTTATTTTCATCTGTTACGCTTCTCTTTCTAATATAGCTTTCCTTTTGACGAATGTCTAGCAAAAGGTCACAGAAAACGAGCAGTCTTATTTACAGAAGTACTTGGTTTTGAACTAAAACAATGGCTTTACCAAATGCACTGTATTAGTTCCAATTCCTGATTTTTTCCCTCAGACACTGTAGGCATCATTTGGTGATTGTGAATGGATTTTTGGGGAATACCAAAAGTTGGGCTGAAGGTATGGTAGAGAATTAAACGAAGGGTCAGAGAAGCTACAGATTAGATAAGGCAAGGGCACGTATTCCTGCCTAAGCGCTTCTCCCCATTTTGTGGGGCATACCGGATTCGAACCAGTGACCTCTGCCCTGTCAAGGCAGCGCTCTAAACCAACTGAGCTAATACCCCTTTTGCAAGCCTAAGCCCGGCTTGACGGTTTCTTAACGTCTTAAAAGACTCATTTGTGAAGACACCAATGATGCCAGTATGAGAAGCTCAAGCCATACAACTTGAGCACGTACTCCTGGAAACTCCAATAAAAAGACGGTCTCTCAACTGCCTTACAATTATAGCAATAATCTTAGTTTCTAGTGATGGTTGTACAGTTTTCTATAATACTCATCGGCCATTCGCGAAGCCCTGAAGTACTTATTCACATCGGCCATGCTCTGAAAGTTCATTTCCACCCATTGCTCGTGGTTTTTATAATACATGGGCACGATTTCCTCTTCAAGTATGTGCATCATATGGTCGGCATCCCATTGGTCTTGCTCGCCTTCCGGAGCGGTTGTATCGGCCTCCGGAATAACGAAAGCGTTTTTGCCATGCTCTCCAAACTCCAGAATCCAGCCATCGTTGGTAGAAAAGTTGAGCGAGCCGTTCATAGCGGCTGTCATACCTGAAGTTCCTGAGGCTTCCAACGGAATTCTGGGGTTGTTCAACCATACATCGGATCCTTTTTTCATCATGGCCGAAAGGCTCAGTTCGTAGCCTGTTAGGATTGTGGCGTTGTGGTACTTTCGTGTAAAATGCACCAGCCAGTTGAAGGTGCTTACAGCCGAATGATCTAGCGGATAAGGTTTTCCTGCCCAAATCATTTGTACAGGGTAGTTTTTATCGTTGAGGAGGGCCTCAAAGCGAGCCACATCCCGGGCAATCAGGTCGGCCCTCTTGTATCCTGCAAAGCGTCTGGCCCATACAATAGTGAGTATATTGGGGTCAAAGATCTTCCCGGTCTGGTCGGCCACCAGTTGAAAAAGCTCGCTTTTCAAAGTCTTCTTTCTGCTAGTAAACTTTTTCACACTTCGTTTTTCATAGGCCTTTTCCAGTTCTTTATCGGTCCAGTAAGTTTTGTTCTGAGCGTTGGTAATTGGAATAATATCGCAGATGTTGGTGTAGCCTCCCCACATGGCCGATGAAACTTCCTGATGTTTTTTGGATACGGCATTGGCTATTTTAGACAGTCTCAAGGCCGCCAGAGTGTGGTTGAACATTCCTTCATCTAAGCCAATGAGTCGATCTATTTCGCCAATAGAGAATCCGTTGAAGAACCCAAGTTTATGTAAGAAATTGGGGTCGTTTATCTCATTACCTGCTTTAACAGGGGTGTGGGTAGTAAACACCAGTTTTTCCCTCACTTTTTCTACGCTTCCTAGTTTTTCCAACAAACGAAAAGCTGCGGGAAGGGCGTGTGCTTCATTGAAATGGTAAAGCTCTACTTCATGACCTAACTTTTCCAGAAGTTTGGCTCCCCCCACCCCAAGCAAAATGTATTGAGCAATGCGCGTAGCGATATTGTTGTCGTATAGTTTATGCGTGATGGTGTGGGCCAGGTGGTCGTTTTGCGGGTGGTCGGTAGAAAGCAAAAACAACGGGGCTGTGCCAAACACTTCGGGCGCCAGATAATACACCTTGACCTTAACCGGGTGGTTGTCGACCGTAATTTCAATATCGAAATCGAGCTCCTGAAGAAAATTATAGTGCCGTTCTTGCCAGAGTACATCCAACTCATTGTTGTGTTTTCTTACCTGATCGTAGTAGCCGTACTTCCAAAGTATACCAATACCCACCATATTTTGCTTAAGATCATAGGCACTGCGCATGTGCGATCCGGCCAAAAACCCCAGGCCTCCTGAGTAAATTTTAAGGGGCTGGTCGATGGCAAATTCCATAGAGAAATAGGCCACGGGCTTCTCATAGCCTTTACCAAATTTGTACGGATGCTTAAGTTTAAAATTCATGCGTCTGGCTTTTAAAGGAATATCAAAAATACAGATATGGCCGGTGCAGAACTTTGCTGTACTACAAAACTTTGATGCAAACGTTTGTGCATCACCAAGATTCCTTAAAGCGTAATGAAATCAATGAAATTATATCTCCCGTTAATTCCTTGTTCATAGGAAGTAACGTTTGCAAGAATCACCAGCAGGGTCGAGGCTATTTTTTTCTTTGCCTTCCTTGCGAAGTACCTATTATGTTCCGCACGGGAGTTATTCCACTTTTTGTGGCCCTTGTTCAGGTTTCTTCACCCGATGCACACAGTTATTGCTCTTTAGAGGTTTTGGTAGATGCCACCAAGGCACCAATAGACTTGGTTAAAGACCAAGGGAGACTTCCTCTCGTCCTAATGAGGAAAAAGACTGACTCTGGAGGGTTGTTAATGCACTCCTAAGGGACTTCAATGCCAAACAGGCGTATTCATGAAAAAACCCTCCGAAGAGGGCTTTGTGTTTTTAACAGATAATTGATAGCATACCTACTCCTTCAAAACTATTTCATCAAAGTCAGTGGAGAGTTTTTTTACAAATGATCTTATAGAATCTTCACTTTTTTTATTTTCAACATAAAACTCAATTCTCTGATTTTGTCCTTTGTAGTTGAACGACAAAAAATTACCTCCACCTACTCTCAAACTTCGTGTTCCATAGCCATTCAAACCTACATTCTTGATTTCAAATACGATAGACTTCAATTTACTTATATTAAACCTAGTATTCTTATAATTAATCGTTTTATCAGTAATAAGAAGTAAATCTCCAGTTTTAATACTCAAATACTTCAGATAAATAATTATACCACTCAAAACAAAAACACCACTAAGAGTATAGAAATACATGTTCCATTCTCTTGAAATACCAAAAAGAAATGAGAATGAATCTAAATTAGGCCTAGCTGGAGTAAAAAAAAGCCAGACACCATAACCAACACCTAAGAGCACGTAGGCTAACAACTTGACCTTTCTAATCAAACCAAAATCCCCAGATTTCAGCTTCAACTGGGTCTTAGCTTCCAACTAATATCTTTTTAAGTAATTTATGAACCCCCCATCAGAAATGAGTCCTTTTTTCTCTTTCATTATAAGAGTATCATTACCGATAAAAGAGATTATATATTCTTTTCTACCTAAAATCAAGGTATCACCTTCCAGTCTGAAATCATAAAAAAAATCCTCGGTACTATAGTCCTTCACAATTGAGCCATTCATGAATTCGATATCAGATATTAAAGTAGTTCTTATCCCAGTGCTCATTAGTGTATCGCCATTCGCAGTAGTTCTTTCATAAGCACTCCATCTACCCATTATTTTCTCACCGTTTCCATTGACTGTTTCACCTTGGCAAGACACTCCGATTAAAAGAACCGATAGAGCCAAACACAAAAACTTATACCTAATTATCATCTTCTTCATTATTATTTACAAGCATGTTATAAAAATCTCTAATTTCTTGCACCCCCTCCCTCATACTCGACTCATACTCTTCCCTATTGTAATCAATTCATCTAATTGGATTATTAGCGGCATAGACATAAGGTGTCTGGAAATGATACTTGTCCGCAAGTGGGTCTATGGTTGAAAACCTTCCAATCTGTGAATCATAATTTCTAGCTCCATAATTATACCAATCCAGATCAAATTCTTCATTAAGCTCCTTTCCATTATACTTGAACCGATTTGATTTGGGCAAGGGCACACTAGAATACAATGCCTATATATTCATCCCAAAAGAATAGTAATAATCTTCCTGTAGAATCTTGCTCTTGGTGTGGGAATCCTCAGGTCATCGAAGTACACATCGTGAGTGGTGTTGCTCTCA
>NZ_DBHC01000021.1:19102-47145 GCF_002296035.1 Roseivirga sp. UBA838 | reverse complement strand
CCCGGACTCTTCCATTGGGGTTGACGGAGACTTTTATCTCAATACCTCAACCTACGATTTTTTCGGCCCTAAAACAGCCGGATCGTGGGGAGTACCCACCTCGTTAATTGGCGACAACAGAAGAATAAATGATGCCGACATAAATACCTGGGTAACCACAGACCTAAACAGTATGAATGATGACATTATACGCTTTCAAACTGCTGGCACTGAAGTGCTTCGAATTCAGAAATCCACACTTGAATTCACCAACCCTCAAGAGTCAGTTTTAATTGGTAAACTATCGGGGCTCAACAACACAGGCGATCAGAATGTGGCTGTAGGCAACGAAGCCTTAGAAGCCAATACAAGCGGAAATAGAAATGTAGCCCTTGGTCATCAGGCGCTTGAGAAGAACACCACAGGGTCGGGCAATATTATGATTGGCTTTCGGGCCGGATTCAGTCATACCGGAAGCAACAAACTTTACATTGAGAACTCCCCTTCCAATTCACCACTTATTTATGGCGATTTCGACAACGACATTGTCAATTTCAATGGCAAAGTGGGCATTGGGTTAAATAACCCCTCTTCACTCTCTTACGAATTGTATGTCAACGGTAGGGTAATTGCCGATTGGTACAGTTTTACATCAGACGAACGCTTCAAGGAATCGATCAGCCCCATTAATGGTGCGCTCGAAAACCTCCTCAAGCTGGAGGGTAAAACATACTACTGGCGAAAAGAAGAGTTCTCCGATCGTAATTTCTCAGACAAACTTCAAATAGGCTTTATCGCTCAGGATGTCCAGAAGATCTTTCCGCAGTTGGTAGAAGCAGACGAACATGGCTACCTAAGCCTTAATTATGCCCAACTAACTCCCGTATTGGTTGAAGCCATAAAGGAGCAGCAAACACAAATAGAGTCATTACAAAAAGAAGTTGAAGCTCTTAGAGATGACTTAAACAAGGCTCTGCAGTTAATTAATCAACTGAACAAAAAAGATGATTAGGGTCTGGCTACATATGGCTTTAGGATTCGTACTGGGCATCAATCTGGTTCATGCACAAGTGTTTGTGACCACCGAAGGCAGTCATGTAAGCATCAACAATACCAACGTAGCACTGAACGATCTTCACATGATCAACAACGGCCAGTTAAAGCAAAGCGAAGGTCAGTTTGTTGTGCGAAATAAGGAACGCAGAGTATACTTTGAAGGCAAAAACATGCCCGAACTTCATTCCATGCAACTCGATATAGAAGGTCGTTTGGTGCTGAACACAAGCATTCTGGTGGCAGCCGAATTAGAGATGGTAAAGGGAGAAATAGACCTGGGCAGGCACGAACTTATATTACCCTTTAACGAAAGTAAGATAGTTGGCGAAACATCCAATAGACGTATCCATAGTACTGGTGGTGGTGAAATAGTAAAGCTCATAGCCTCTAAACCGCTAGAAGACGAAAATGTGGGTAACCTTGGGTTGGTATTTTCCAAATTTAATCTGGAAGACACCATGATTATTCGCAGGGGCCACTCTTCTACCCCATTGCCATTTGGTGAAAGCATAACGCGCTACTACAAAGTAAGTACTCGTAAGAAACCCAGCGACAAACTGGAGCTTGGCCTGGAGTATTTTGAAGATGAAGTACTGCTCCGAGACCCCAAACTAAAAGAGCACATATGGTTTCAGAACAATGGCAGCTGGAAAAACACCACCGCTTATTCACGCTGGGGCCTCAACAATGGAGGAGTTATTGTAAAAGGAGCACTAGAAGTATTTGAAACCATAATTACTGTTGGTCTTTACAAGCAGTTGTTAGATATGTCGGCAATACCCACCGCCTTTACACCCAACAACGATGGCTTCAACGACCAGTTCATTATTCCCGGAATAGAAAAACTACCCAATGCCCAAGTACGCATTTACAATCAATGGGGACAGTTGCTTTACTCTACCAATAACTATGATCGATACCCCTGGAATGGTATTCTGAACGATAAGGTATTACCCATTGACAAGTATTTCTATCAAATATCCGACCCTAACAATCCGCTGGAATTTGTGCAAGGCGAAATATCCATTATTAAATGAAACCGCTGCACCTCTATATGACCCTTTTGCTAATCCCCTTTCTTACACGGGTTGGGAAAGCACAGCAGATTTCGCAATTCAGCCAATACATAAACAATCATTACCTAATCAATGCAGCTTCCAGTAACCTCAACAACAACCTGAACCTCGCTTTAAGCTTTAGAAAACAACAAAACCCCTGGCTGAAGAATACTGACAGTTACTATCTCTCGCTCTATAAAGCCTTAAAACCTGTAGGTAAAAACCAGACTACTTCCAACGGTTTTAGAGATACCAAGGCTGTAATGAATAGCACCGTTGCCTACGTCAACCCTAAAGCAATTCAGGTTCTCGGAGGCATTATTTCGAAAGACAACTTCGGGCTGGTTCATAGGCAAACTGCCCATGCAAACTATGGCGTACACCTGCCGCTCAATTCGGTAGTAACCATGAGTGCCGGTGCTTCTGTAGGCTATATCCGGCTTCGAATAGCCGATAACTTTTTTGTTTTGGAAGACAATGACCTGCCTTTTCAGCAATTCATGCAGGGCTTCGACCGACAAGATTTTTTGGACCTCTCTTTGGGCATTGCCTTATATTCTTCGAAGGCCCGAATATTCTACTCTGTAGAGCGTTTGTTTAGTGGCAATTCCATCCATGAGGGTAATCACGAAACCTTCCGTATTAAAAATCAACACTTTGTGGGTTTGGGGTATCGGTTAGAAATAAACGATTGGTCTTTTACCCCCTCAGTACTGCAGCGCATTAATCACATTAGCGATCTTGGACGCGATTATACCCTTCAAACGGGCTATAAAAACAATATCTGGGCTACATTTTCGCTTAGAAACGAAGAAGTTTTGGTAATGGGTATTGGTTTGCGCCTTTCGGGCAAAATGGAGTTTCACTTTAATTATGACAGTGGCGCTTTTAACGAGCGTACTCAAAGCACATCGGCCAACGAATTTCTACTAAAGTTGCGACTGTAAACGACCTGCTCACTCTAAACTAAGCACCAATTTCCCAAACTGCTTGCCTGCTTTCATTTCATCAAAGGCCGAGAGAACCTCATCCAATGGTCTTACAGAGTCTATAATTGGCTTTAATTTATGCTGATTGATAAAAGTAACCATCTCGGCAAACTCCTTATCATTACCCATAGTACTCCCCTGAAGCGTGATCTGATTCCAAAACATTCGATATAAATCCACCTTTTCAGGTAAACCATTAGTTGCTCCGTAAAACACAATTCTCCCGGCCGGTTTCATGAGCTTCACAAAATCATTGACCTGATTTCCTCCCGCACTATCAATCACCAGGTCGAAGCCTCCTGTTTGTCGGGCCTCTTTGGTCCATGAATCCGATTTATAATTAAAACCGCCTTCAGCTCCGAGGGTCAGGCATTGTTCAATTTTTTCTTCGCTGCCGGAGCTCACCCAAACCCTGGCTCCCGCATGCAGAGCAAATAAAAAGGCAAACTGAGCTACCCCTCCTCCTACTCCGGAGATTAGCACATTTTTACCGGCACTGCATTGGCCATGATGAAAAGCAGCCCGAAAAGCCGTAAGCCCCCCGAGCGGTATTGCCGAAGCCTCAGCAAAGCTGAGATGCTCTGGCATAGGCACCAACCTATGGGCTTCTACCAATACATATTCGGCCAAGGTGCCGTCTTTGGGCATACCCAAAATATTGTATTCCGTACTTTGCACCAACGGATTTTCACCCCAAGATCGGTTGGGGTTTATGATCACCTCTCTATTCAGCCACTCTTCTTCTACACCCTCACCAACGGCCGAAACAATACCGGCTCCATCTGAACCCAGTGTAGTACCCATTTGTATATTGGGATATTTACCTTCTCTTATCCACTGATCGCGGTGATTAAGGGCGGCTGCTTTTATCCTCACCAAAACTTCACCCGCTTTGGGCACAGGCACTTCTTTGTTAGTAAACTGGAGAGGTTCTTTTTGGTCAGTAATACAAAGTGCTTTCATAAATTAATTAGTACATTTCATTTAAAGTCTCAAGTAATGAAAAGCAACACGATAAACACAACTCAAGATCTATTAGATCATTTTAAGCAACTCAGAAACTCAACATCCTTCAGATTTAGAGGACAATCGAAAGAGAACTGGGAATTGGTACCCAAGGTAGGAAGACCTGAATTTATACACAGAAATGATCAAGAAATTTTCAGAAATTGGAAGAGAAGGGCAAAAGGATTAATAGGAACGAATTATGATTCAGACATGGATCTACTAACCATTGCCCAGCATTACGGCCTTGCCACACGATTATTAGATTGGTCATTAAATCCACTAGTAGCCACATATTTCGCATGCTATGATAATTTTGAATACAATGGTCAACTATTTATCTATAAATCCACGGTAACCAGCAGCGACCAAATCAAAACACCTTTCAAAACTAATAATCAGTCCATCAAAATGATACAACCAGTTGGGACGAATGCAAGACTTAATAATCAACTTGGATATTTCACCATCCACAATCCTCCCAGCCTACCTCTCTCTAACACAAATGTTTACAACATAATTATTCCACATGAGCTAAAGCAAGAGATCATATTTATGCTAAACCAGTTCGGTGTAAATAACTTATCCATATTTCCAGACATTGAGGGTTTGACTCAACATTTGAATTGGTTCTTTACCAATTATGAATATTGGAATAGATAAAAAAAGGGTTAGAACGGAGGCTCCTCATCGTTAGTAGGCAAATTAGGAGTATCTCCACTATTGGCCTTGCTTTGGAAGGTCATGGTATTGCCACTAGACTCAAAATTACTTGAAGCACCAGACGGGAAGGTGTTTCCGTAAGTAGCTGTTCCACCATAGTTAAAGTCGAGGTCGCAGAACTTGGTAAACTGGCCGATAAATTTGAGCTGAACATTTTCCAGCGATCCGTTTCTGTGCTTGGCAATAATTACTTCACCGGTACCCTGAGTTGGCATGCCGTTTTCGTCTTCCGTAATTCCGTAATACTCCGGTCGATACAAGAACATAACCATATCGGCATCTTGCTCAATAGAACCGGATTCCCTGAGGTCGGAAAGCTGGGGACGCTTATCTCCGCCTCGGGTTTCCACGGCACGGCTCAACTGCGAAAGCGCAATTACAGGAACATTAAGTTCCTTAGCCAGGTTTTTCAAAGCTCGGGAAATGGATGCGATTTCCTGTTCACGGTTACCGGATCCTCCTCCGCTCTTTGAAGAATCGCCCGACATCAGCTGGAGGTAATCAATCACCACCAGCTGAATATCGTGCTGTTGTTTCAACCTTCGGCATTTCGCCCTCAATTCGAGGATGGAAAGACCTGGGGTATCGTCAATAAATATGGGGGCTTTGGTTAAATTCGCTGTTTTGTGTACCAACTGAGCCCATTCGTGCTCAGCCAGGTTACCTTTTTTAATTTTTTCACTACCCAACTCTGCTTCGGCAGAAATAAGTCGGTTAACCAACTGTACCGATGACATCTCTAGAGAGAATATAGCACAGGCATGGCCATGGTCTACGGCCGCATTTCGGAGGGCCGAAACCACAAAAGCAGTCTTACCCATACCCGGACGGGCGGCAATAATTACCAAGTCAGATCGCTGCCAGCCTGAAGTTACCCTGTCCAGACTTGTGAAGCCGGAAGGCACGCCCGTCAGTCCATCCTGATGGTTTTTACGTGCCTGAATTTCTTCAAGGGCCGTAGCCATAATATTCTTCATGCTATCGTACTCCTTGCGGATATTGGCTTCAGACACTTCAAAAAGCGACTGCTCCATCCGATCGAGTAGCTGAAAAACATCAGTGGTATCTTCATAGGCATCTTTCTGAATTTCAGAAGCAATTCGAATAAGTTCCCTCTTAATGGATTGCTCCACAATAATTCGGGCATGATACTCAATATTGGCGGCAGAAGATACCCTATTGGTAAGTTGAGTTATGTAATACGGCCCACCCACCATTTCCAGCTTGCCCGTTTTTCTGAGGTAGCTGGTTACGGTAAGGATATCGATAGGCTCCGAAGCCTGAAACAGATCGTATATGGCCTGATATATTTCTTTGTGGCTGTCTTTGTAGAAAGAGTTCGGGCTTAAAATGTCAATCACATTGGTGAGTGCATCCTTCTCCAACATCAGCGCACCCAATACAGCCTCTTCCAAATCTATGGCCTGCGGAGGAAGTTTACCCAACTGGGCACCTTCCACCGAAAGGTTTTTAGACTTATATCCGAGCCTCAATGCTGCTGATTTTCCTTTTTCCATAAGCACAAAACTATCCTTATCCGGGCCACAAATTCAAGCAGATGCGAACCTTTATTTTTCCCCGCTCTATGCACAACAATAATGACCAGTTGCAAACAAGTTGTGCACAGTTGTGTACACCATTATCCACGCGCATGTATATCAGTACCTTATGATTGGAACGCCTTTGGTTTTCCTTTATTTTTGGCACATTCTTCAGAAAACAATTCATGCTAAAAAATAAGAAGGTTCACTTTATTGCCATTGGCGGAAGTGTTATGCACAACCTGGCCATTTGCCTAAAACTACTTGACAATCAGGTTACTGGGTCTGACGACATGTTCTTTGACCCCTCTAAAACTAACCTCCAAAAGCATGGCTTATTGCCTGAAAAAGAAGGCTGGAATGCCGACAAAGTGCATAGTGGATTGGACTATGTGATTTTGGGTATGCATGCCAAAAAAGACAACCCGGAGCTACTCAAGGCCAGGGCCTTAGGTTTAAAAATTTACTCATTCCCTGAGTTTATCCACGAGGCATCTAAGGCCAAAACCCGGGTGGTAGTGGCCGGCTCTCATGGCAAAACCTCTATTACTTCTATGGTGCTGCACGTATTGCAAAAAACGGGTAGGGCTTTCGATTATCTGGTGGGTGCACAGTTAGAGGGCTTTGAAACCATGGTAAAACTTTCTGACGCTCCGGTAATGGTAATTGAAGGCGATGAGTACACCACAAGCCCTCTGGATCTTACTCCAAAATTTCTTCACTACAAACACCATTATGCCTGCATAACCGGTATAGCCTGGGATCATTATAACGTATTCCCTACTCTGGACATATACGAGCATCAATTTGCCCAATTCATTGACTTAACACCTCCGGAAGGTAAACTCTTTTATGCGGCCTCCGACCCGCGGCTTGTTAGTCTGATCGATCGGGCAGAAATACCACAAGAACGTTTATTGGCCTACGATGCACTTCCGGCAACCGTTAGGAATAACAAGACCTTTGTTGAGTGGGAAGGTCATGAATATGGCTTGCAAGTGTTTGGTCAGCATAACCTCCAGAACCTGAATGCAGCTCGCTGTTTACTCAATGAGTTGGGCGTTTCCGATGAGCAGTTTTTCACTCACATACAATCGTTCAAGGGAGCTTCTAAACGGCTGGAACTGATAGGAGAAGGCCAAAATTGCAGCATCTATAAAGATTTTGCCCATGCCCCTTCTAAGCTGAAAGCTACTTCTGAGGCTGTAACCCGGCAGTTTACCAAACGGCAACTCACCGCTTGCCTGGAATTACATACCTTTAGCAGCCTCAACAAGGCATTCATACACCAGTACAAAGACTGTTACAACCTTCCGCACGAGGCGCTCATTTTCATAAACCCAAAAGCAGTAGAGGCCAAGAAATTGGAAATGATTACAGAAGCTGAACTGCGCGAGGCTTTTAACCGACCGGACATTCGACTGTTTACAGAAGCACCTAAGCTGGAAGAGTATTTACTCAACCAAAACTGGAATAATCGCAACCTGCTTTTGATGAGCTCAGGAAATTTCGGAGGTTTGGACATAGAAACCATTAAGAATAGAATAACAGGCTAATGCAACTCAACCTAAAAAACCCTCTCGTATTTTTCGACCTGGAAACCACCGGCATTAATATAGCACACGACAGAATTGTAGAATTGGCTTTTTTAAAGGTAATGCCCAACGGAGAAACCGAACGCAAAGTGCAGTTGGTTAATCCTACCATTCCCATTCCGGAAGAGGCTTCTATGATTCATGGAATTCGCAATGAAGACGTAGCCGACAAACCCACCTTTAAGGAAATAGCAAAAAGCCTGGCCAAATTTCTGGAAGGGTGCGATCTGGGTGGTTTCAACATTGTTCGTTTTGATGTGCCATTGCTGGTAGAGGAGTTTTTGAGAGCGGGAGTAGATTTTGAAGTGAGCCAGAAAAAGCTAATTGATGCTCAGAAGATTTTCTTTTTAATGGAGCAACGCACTCTGTCGGCAGCATACAAATTTTACTGCGGTAAGGAATTGGAAGGGGCCCACAGTGCTGAAGCCGATAACGAGGCCACTTTTGAAGTGTTTAAAGCACAAATTGAAAAGTATTTGGGACAACCGGTTACTGATGCTTCCGGAAGAGATTTAGGCACTATTGAAAACGATATGGCCTCCATTCACAACCTGGTAGCCAGCCATATGGTAGACCTGGCCGGACGCATGGTGTATAACGACAAGAATGAAGAGGTCTTCAACTTTGGCAAGCACAAAGGACGCCCGGTAGCCGATGTTCTTAAAAGAGAACCGGGCTATTACGACTGGATGATGCAAGGAGATTTCCCTCTGGACACCAAGCGCAAGCTAACTCAGATAAAGTTGAGAAGCTTTCAAATGGGCTAGTGTTTTATGTTCATAGACCTTCATTGTTCATAAAGCATGAAATTATGAACTATGAACTATGAACTATGAACCATAAACTTTCCTCCTCCATTTCGGTGACCTCTTAAAAGCACTTCGTCTAAAGGCCATATGCTTTCTCAAATATTGCTGATCCTGTTGGGCTTTGTTCTGCTGATCAAAGGAGCCGACTGGCTGGTTTCGGGCTCTACCCAATTGGCTAAAAAATATGGTGTCTCCGACCTGATTATTGGCCTCACCATAGTGGCTTTTGGCACATCGGCCCCTGAACTGATTGTCAACACACTGGCTTCTTACCAAGACCATCCTGAAATCGTGTTTGGCAATGTAATTGGCAGCAACAACTTCAATCTGTTCATTATACTTGGTCTTGTAGGGGTAATACTCCCTGTGTCGGTACAGTCGGGCATGGTTTGGAAAGAAATCCCCCTCTCCTTTTTAGCCACCGCTCTATTGCTATTTTTGGCCAACGACTGGTTGTTGGGTGGTGAACCAACTCTTTCAAATACCGATGCGTTCTTGTTATTGCTTGTTTTTGGTGCCTTTCTTTTCTACATGTTTCGGCAAATGAAATCCGAATCGGCTCAACCGGAAACTTATAGCTCTGGTTCTTCAGCCAAAATTTGGCTATTGATTGGAGCCGGCTTAACCGGTCTTATTGCTGGTGGTAAACTGGTAGTAGATCACTCAGTACTGTTAGCGGAAAGCCTGGGCATGAGCGAAAGAGTAATTGGCTTAACCATAGTAGCAGCCGGAACTTCTTTACCCGAACTCGTTACCTCAGTGGTGGCTGCCCTTAAAAAGAACAGCGACATTGCCATTGGTAATATAATAGGCTCCAACATCTTTAATCTTTTGCTTATCCTGTCGGTGAGCGGTCTTATTAGTCCTATTCCATTTCAGCCAGATTTCAACAGGGAAATCTACTTACTTTTGGGAGGCACGTTATTCCTTTTTCTGGCCATGTTTATGGGAAAACGTAAAAAACTGGACCGTTGGGAGGCTGCTGTTCTACTGCTCGTGTATCTGGTTTATACCTGGTGGTTGGTGGTAGAACATTAGGAAGCCGGGAATTAGCCATCGGATGGACCAATCAACAGCCCTTCTTTTTATGTTCTGATTATGTTCTGAGCACAGTCGAAGAATCTGCCCTAGTGGTTTGATAAGAAGAGCGCATAGCATAGGTTTTAAATGGCCGAACAAAAATTTCAAAAAACACCTAATAAATCCCTGATTATATATCCATTAAGCCGCGATCAGGCATAAACTTTAAAATACCTTAATCGTGAAGCGGCCTGCTATATTAAGCTCTGCCTTCTGGCCTTTTGTACAGCTTCCAGCTTGTTATGCACCTGCAGCTTTTTGTAGATGTTTTCGATGTGCTTCCGTACTGTGCTTGGCGATAGAAACAGGTTGTTGGCAATAACGGTGTAACTCAATCCTTCCGCCAATTGCTCCAACACTTCCTGCTCACGGGTACTTAGTTCGGTAATGTCTTCCTCAACTTTGAATGACTCTTGTTTCTCAGGAAAACGAAGCAATTTGAGGGTTTTTACTGCAATTGAAGGACTCATGGCAGCACCTCCTTCTATCGTTTCCATGATAGCTTTGTAGAGTTTTTCACCTTCTATTTCCTTCAGCAAATAACCATCTGCTCCGGCACGAATAGCATTGAAGATGTTTTCATCATTATCGAAAACGGTAAGCATCAGCACCTTGATGTGGGGGTATTTTTGCTTAACGATATTGACCGTTTCGATACCATCGAGCACAGGCATTTCAATGTCCATCAGGACGATATCGAGGTTATGGTTCTTCTCCAGCTTAGCCAGAAACTCGCTACCATTGTGGACAGTGTATTTAATGTCCAAATCTTCATAACCAGACAATTTCTCATTGATAGCCCTCGCTAAGAATGTATTGTCATCTACTATCGCCAACCTTGTTTTCATTTTCTTACTCTTTAAAATACTGAGTATCCGTTTTTACCTACCGCCTACTATTGTGTTCTCATCATGACTTTTACCAACCAATCGGTGAGGACACCGATTGTGGCAATCTCTCTTCCTTACCTTGTCCCGACTTTTCGGGATGGGGTCTTTAAATTCTTGATCTTGATATAGTTGATCCTGAAACACGTTCAGGGTGACGGTGCCGATTGTGGCAACAGAGGCTGCCCGTTCTCCTCAACCCTACATTGACCTTTAAACTTCAAACTAACCTACCCTCAACTCTACCTTTGTGCCTTCACCTACTACACTAATCAGACTAAAGTCTATTCCGGCCTTTTCAGCCCTATTCTTCATAATATAAAGTCCGTTTCCGGAACCTTGAACTTCGGTATCGAAGCCTTTACCGAAGTCTTGAACTACAATTTCTATCTTATTATCGATGTCTTTGAAGGACACCAGCACTTCTTTCGTTTCTGAATGCTTAACCGCATTATTAATACACTCCTGAATGATTCTGAAGAGATTCATTCCCACAAAAGCATTCAATACTTTGTCGCTTGGCTCACTTTCGGTGCGAACCCTAATGCTGTCATCTGTGGCATCGTGAATGGTGGCTGCGAGCTGCTGCGTTCTTTCCTGAATATCTTCCAGACTTATTTCATCCTTGTTCATGGCCCAGATGGTATCCCTTAGTTCGGAGATGGTTACCAAAGTGAACTGTTTCATCTGCATCAGCTTTTCCGCAAGGAAAGCTTCTCCTTTGTTAATTCCTTTTCTGGTCGTGTCGGTTATCGAAGTGATGTATGTCAGTTGTGAACCGATATTGTCGTGCAGGTCTCTGGCAATTCTGATGCGTTGTTCCTTCAGGTTTTCCTGTGCTTTGGCTTCGGCCAGCGCTCTTTCCAGAGCAGCTTCATTCTTGATTCTTTCTGCCTTCAATCGCTGAACTCTAATCAGGGATACACCCACAACCAACAGTATGACCACTAAACCACCCCCGGCTATGAGCAGGTTATTTCGTCTTTTCAGGGTCAACTCACTCTCAATTAACTCGTTTCGCTGACGCAGAATTTCGTTCTCCTTTTGCTCAGTTTCGTATTGCTCCTTCAGCTTCAAAACCTCTTTGGCCTTTTCCGTCAGAAACAGGCTATCCTGAGCAGCAGTGCTCTTTTGCAAATAAGTTAGGGCATCCTTATAGTTGCGTTGATTTTCATAAATCTTAGAAAGAGTCAGGGCTGTCTTTTGTTGGAAAGTAAGCAGATCGTCATCTACAGCACCTTGGTAAGCTTCTCGACCCAAACTAGCCGCTTCAGAATAGTTTCCTCTTCTATTCAGCACATCGGCCAAATGCATTTTCAGGAAAATCACCTCGTACTTATCGCCTCTTTCCTGTTGAAGTGCCAGCGCATTTTTCAAAGATTCTTCCGCTTCATCCAACTGACCCAATCCCTTCTGGGCAATTCCTAAATTGGTATAGCTATAGGCTACCACCAACCTTTGATTAATAGACTGCCAAAGCCTTAATGACTCTTGTGCATGCGAAAGCGCCTTCTCGTATCGCTCCTGATCATTGTTCAGCAAGGCCAGATTATTCTCAATGGCCGCCTGAAAAAACACATTGCCAAGTGCCCTGTACATTTCCAGCGATTCCATATTCACCTTTTCCGAGAGCTCATACTCCTTAATGGTTCGGTACTGACTGGCAATATTTAGCTTCACAGAGGCAATTCGCTGCGAATCATTAGCTATTTCATAGCGCCTCAATGCCTTGAGTGAGTAGTAAATAGCCGTATCGATCACCCCAGTTCGCTCATAGGCATTGGCCATGTTGTGATATACAAAGCTCAGTGTTTGCGAACCATTGGTTGAGTCTACCAGATTCATGGCGAGCTTGTAGGATTTGATAGCATCTTCGTAATCTCCAGCTTCGGTTTTCAGAATGGCCAGATTCATGGAAATTCTGCCCTGAAGATCATTATCTCCAAAAGCCTCTGCTTCCTTGTATGCTTGGCGAGCATAATGCCAGGCACTATCTGTGTTAATGGTTCGGTATTTAAAACCTAAATCGCCCAAAAACTCGATACGCTCTTTCCCACTTTTTAAAGCCAGAGAATCTTTGAGCGCATCAATATCGGCTTGTGTAATATTCTGGGCATAGGAACAAAGCCCGGAGAGCATCAAGAATGAAGCGATTATTAAGAAGAGCAAGTGTTTAGCTAAAGGCATCACTAAAAATAGACAACAAATTGAATTGGACTACTCTTTGAATTTCAAACTGTTCCAGATAATGGAAGAACATCCCTTTTTTCCGAAATCTTCAATCGAAGATATCCCAGAGTTCTGATTGGCTTGAAAAATGAAAATTACTCCCGTATCGGCTAAAGGTGTTGGCCTGATCAGCATGGCCTGTACATTATAAGTTCCGGCAAAATTTGCCTCAGGCCTGTCGATTGAGCCTGTAGCCTGGAACATGTGAAATTCCTTGCCATCGAACTCCTTTTTGCCTGAAAACTCAAAACTCAGATCGAAATTATTGACATAAAGACTTCTGATCTGGCTGATCAGACTTTCGTTCAGTACGTCTATCGTTCTGCCTAAGTCGCCCTCCAGAGTATAATAGCCGATAGAAACCATATCACTGCGGTTGCCGGCTCCATCATTGGTGTAGAAGGCTGCGTAGTTCAGATTACGCTTACCTTCAGCAGCGAAATCTACAGCCATATTTGAAGGGTATTCTAATTCGAACTCAAGTTCTGGTAAACCATAAGCCTTGGCATAATCGGCATCGAAAACCAGTTTCTTAATCTCGCCACAGGAATTCAAAGCCTGCTGCCCCTTACTTTCACAAGACAGAGACAGCAGTACCATGAACATTGCTAAATATTTTGGTTGAAGGGTCATCAGCAATTAATTCGCTTTGTCAGCCATAGCTTGAACAGTGCCTCTTAAGAAAGCACCTACTCCCAATTCTGCACCTTTGAGGTATAATGCCGGATCACATTTTACGGTAGCAAAGTTGGCTTTCTCTCTGTCTTCAACTCTCCATACCCTAAGCACACCCATATCTGTTCCAAGCCTGTCAGTGTCGGCATTTTGACCCGCTTCAAACTTTTGCCTTTCCATCACATCAGCAACCTCTACTCCACCTTTGGAGAAGAATGTGCCCATACCGAATCGGTTAGTACTACTCTCACTGATTTTAAAAGTAGTTTCAGCCTTAACTTGAGCCGAACCTGCATGACGGTTCAGGGTTCTCGATAATTCGCTCTGGCTATTCTCGAACACAATTACATCCAAGACCACCTTATTGAAGATATAGTCCGTCTTCTGGTTGATTACCTTATTCTCGGTGCTTGTCTCATAATCCGCCAGTGCTGAAAGTGGGCTACCCTTTTCCTTGTCTACGGTTCTTCGAGCCACCACAAACTTTTGGGTGGAAGGACGTGTAAGAATTACACCGAATTCCTTGCCTTGCTCGGGACCATTGCCTGCTTTAAGCTCCCATCTTTCCTCACGATTTTTCTCGTAGGCCTTGTTGTTCCACAATTCCTCAATCGGAGCAATTTCAAAACCCTGGGCTTTTAAATCGGCCACATATTTATTATACAGTTGATCTGTTAGCGTCTGAAGATCGTCCGGATTCAGACCATCCAGTACAACTGTAATGGATGCTTTCGCATCGCCCTTAATGCCACCACGCCACATTTTGCCGCCCTTCTTTTCATCTTCTAAGGTGAGTGCCGTTTGATAGTTTACCTGAAAATCGGCAATCATTATCCTCTTGGCTTCTTTGCGATAATTCAAATTGGCAGGACCGAGTTTCTTGATATTCACTTCCTCTACTGTTTGAGAGAATAGGCTAAGGCTAGTAAATACCGAAACTAGCAACGCCAAACATATTTTCTTTTTCATAGTCATTTCAGTTTACACAACCACTTCAGGTTGATGTACCAAAACTAGACTACTGCCCTACGGCATTCAATACGGCAATTGACGTAATTGCTTGGTTGATTTGTCATTGGAGAATGGTCATTTGGGGAAATGGGTGATTAGTTATCAGTATATCGGTTAATTGGAAAACAGAAAACAGGTCCTAGTATATTTTTCATAGCAACGACTACCACAAAAGCCAACTATACCACGTCATGCTGAACCTGTTTACCAACAGGCAGGCTTGTTTCAGCATCTCCCACGGCCTTGCACCTGAGTAAGTTGTTCGTTGACCAGTTATCGGTTAATCGGAAAACCGTGTGTTGACCTTAGCCACTCACCTTTTCACCCTGAGCGCAGCCGAAGGGTCGGCCAAGTGAATTGGGGAATTGGTTAATCGGAAAACGGTTAATCAGGAAAAACAGGAAACAGGTTCCTAGTATATTTTTCATAGCAACGGCTACCACAAAAGCCAACTATACCGCGTCATGCTGAACCTGTTTACCAACAGGCAGGCTTGTTTCAGCATCTCCCACGACCTTGCACCTACTCTCTCATCCCAAAACAACCTGTACAACCAAGTCGTCAGACCAATGACTGATAAGGGCAGCTGAGGCCAAATCGCAGGGCTATGTTGGGAACAATTGGTCGGACGACTAATACTACCTCCAAACCAACCTACTCTTGTAATTATTCTTTTAAATTCTTTTATTCCAGCAAGAAAAACACACATCTACTTTTTAAACTCCAGTGCTTTTCTTGAAAACAAAAAGTCACGATAGCTAATGTTGGGGCACATGCAAAAAGACTCAATACACCGATTTTAAAATCAACCAAATTGCAATATTAATGGCATCTTCTACAACAAATAAAAAGGAAATTGTTGACTTTCTATGGGATTGGGCAGAAAGTCATGGGGATTGGGCGAAATTACTTGTCCAGAAAGTAGTTGACAATGAAAGCAATTTACATCAGTCAGAAAGAGAAGAAGTTTTTAAATACTTTCTGGAATCCATAGGACTTGAAAAGGATTTGCCTGAGCTGACTTTTTCAAAACCATCCTATACTCCTACGAATCAACATGTTGAACTTAGTTCTTTGTCAGATGTAACAGGTGTCAACAAACTGGCAAAAAATCAAACCATAGATTTCAGCCCAAATATCACAGTAATTTATGGTGAAAATGGAACTGGAAAAACGGGTTACGGTAGAATTTTAAAAGCCCTCGGATTCAGCTATGATCAAAACAACACCATTTATGCCAATGTCTTTGCCCAATCTCAACAACCAAAATCAGCTACCATAAACTATAAAGTCAACGGAAATGCTGACACTTTTACATGGGATGGCACCAACAAAGATGAAGACCTGAAAAATATTTCCGTATTCAATAGTGATTGCGTTCAAATTTCACTGGATGCGAGCAGACAATTAATCGTATCACCTATTGGCTTTCATTTATTCAATCTTGTGTCGGCTGAACTGGGAGAACTTGATAGCTTATTACAAACAAAAAAATCTGACCATCCTACTCAATTACTCTGGGTAGATAATCTTCACGAAGGAACACCACAACACCAGTTTATAAAGAGTCTTTCAAAAGATTCCACTGAAAAAGGTCTTAATGAATTATCAGATTTCAACCCGGAGCATGAAGAGGACTTGAAAAAGAAGAAAACGGAACTTTCCAAATTAAACAAATCATTAATACAAAATGAGATACGTTCTTTACGATCACAGTCTGATGAGCTTTCAAAGCTTGTAAATAAAATAAAAGCAGCTCAAAATACTTTAAATGTAGAAAGCTGGAAAAAACTCATTGAACTTAATAAGCGAATAGCCGAATTAGAGAAAAGTGCTAAGAAAGGAATAAAGGAAATTGCGGAAGATAAAGGCATTGAATATTATGAAACCGAGGAGTTCAAAAGATTCTTGAGTTCAGCCGAGGCTTACATTAAGATACTTGATAACCCTGAATATCCTGAGCAAAGTGACGTATGCGTTTATTGCAGGCAGCCACTTGAACAACCGGCCAAAGAGCTTTTATCAAGTTACAGAGCTTTGCTCAATGACAAAACTGAGGAAAACATTACCAAAGCAAAAAAGGAGAAGCAGGAGCTCATTTCAAAAATAAAAAATGAAGTTGAAGCACGATTACAACTAAACCATGAAAGCTTTGGATTGGATGAGAAGGATAAGCCCATACAACCGCAGAAGCTGCAAGATTACAATCAGAAATTGGCTGATTTGAAAAAAACTTTTGTAGATGATAATGTGGCACAGGATTCAGTTTTTCTATTTAAATATGCTGATTATATACTGTTTTTTACCGAGAAAAAGTCGGAAATTGATAAAACCCTGAAAGAGAAAAGTGAATTGCTTGGGAATTTGGACAAGAAGGAAAAGGAGCTGAAAGCCAAAATTGCAGAGCTTAAAGACCGAAAGTTATTATCAAGCAAAAAAGAAGAAGTTAAAAAAGCAATCTCAAATCATAAGGTACTTTCAGTTTTAAACAACCATTCAAACGCCTTTAATACAGCTTCAATTAGCCGGAAAACCTCACAAGCCCGTGAAGAATTGGTCAGTCAAAATTTCAATCAGATTTTTAAGGACGAACTGAAATCACTTCGAAAATCCAATCTTCCAATTGAATTGAGTTTCGGAACGAATCGGGGAAGATCAAAACTCTCTCATCACATTGGCAATAAACAGTTATTGGAAATTTTGAGCGAAGGTGAGCAAAAGGCCATTGCCCTATCGGAATTCTTAACGGAATTGCAGCTAGACAATGTCAAAGCCCCAGTCATTTTTGATGACCCGGTGAATAGCCTTGATCATAAGATCATCGATGCGGTTGCAAGAAGATTGATGAGGCTCAGCAAAGAGAGGCAAGTTGTTATATTCACGCACAGCGTTTTATTATTTAACAGCTTACTCTATTTGAGCAGCGAACCTAATTTTAAATCATTGAACTGCAACTTTTACAATGTCAAAAAGGAATATGGTTTAGTGGGTGTTGTAACAGAAGCTGAGGAAGAAAAAAATAAGGTGAAAGAAAATATCTCTAAAATAAATATACTAGTTAATAACACCCCAAAAGACAGGTCTGAGGTAGACGTTGCAAAGGAAGGTTATGCAGAATTGAGAAGCGCAGTAGAATTATTCGTTGAACATGAAGTATTTAATGGAACAGTTCAACGTTATCAAAAACATATTTCTATTGGAAGGTTTATGAATGTGAAAAGTGACATTATCAGTAATCATAAGGAATCATTGAATGACATCTACGATAGGTGTTGTGGATTTATAGGTGCTCACAGCAATCCACAAGTTGTTTATAATGATCCGACTCTTGACGACCTGAAATCCGACTTTGATGAATTCAAAGACATCAGAAAGAAATTTGTATGATCAAGAACATAGAAAAAAGCACGATGCCCCAACATTGTATAAGCGTAATGCCGGCTGAACTGCTAAAAGTGAGCATTTTTGCTCCTAATAAACTTTGCGGTGGGCGGACAGTAAATTGATCTGAAAACCCGCACTACGCTTATACTTGGCCGTAACAAAAAAAGCAGCACCGTATGTGCTGCTTTCTCAACTAAACAGGTGACTAACCTGAGACTCAACTAAAGACTACTATTTATCTTTATCTAGTATTTAAACTTAACCGCTTGTCCTACGGCATTCAATACGGCAAATGACTTAAATACTTTCAGGAAGCAGAGAACTAGTTGATTAGGGAATTGGTCAAGAGTCTTTAGGTTCAATGTTTAAAGTTCAAGCCGAACGAGCCAACCACACCGCGTCACCCTAAACATCAAAATACACAAAGCTTAAAGCACCAAGCACGAAGGCGGATAGAATAAGGATTGAATTGATTCGAACGAGTTTGGGGTTCAGGCCTTTACAAGTTGAAAAGGCATTGAGAGCGATGGCTAAGACCAAAGCAGGCAAACTCAGATACAGATTGAAAAGGTAAAACCATAACCAACTAGTGCAGAGTCCCCAAATGGCTAGGATGGTGGTGAGTGCCGGAATAACTTTTAGCATTTTCATTCGGCCTTTCTCAGAAAACTGAACATATGAAAAGAGTAAAAGCAGGGTAAGGAACCCTGCAATTACAATCAACCTAGAGACTAATCCAGACATCAACTAAAACCTTTTAAGACTGATTTAACTTCAATGAGATTCCGAATATTTCCCTTTGAGCTGATGAAATTTTCAAAGGAAAACTCCGGAATGACGTTCTAATTGGAATTCGTTTTAATACCCCGTATAAATAAATGGTGCCCAGAAATAGGGGTGCGTATGACCTTCAAACTCACCTTTAATGAAGCTTCTTTTCACATCGGTAATGGCTGCCGAAGTGCTCATACCTCCATTGAAAACACGGTTGTAAAGGTGAACAGTCAGGAACATCGTACCTGTGTCACTCACACTCCATAGGGAAGTTAGTGTACTGTTAGCTCCGGCATTCAAAAGTGCCTGATTCAAGCCTTTGATACCATCGCCCGGAGATTCTACGCCCAAAGCCGTTTGACAAGCACTCAGCATTACAAAGTCTACCGGCAGATTCAGCTTTTCTAACTCTCCTACCACCAGCATGCCGTCTTCTCCGTTTACCGGAGTTGACTTCACGGTCATGGCTATGCTACTCAGATCGAAGACATAAGGATGCACACTGGCATGACTGGAAAGGTGTACCGCACGATACTTGCCTAGTTCACCCGCAGCACTCATTCGCTTCAGCTCATTTTCTGTCATCATAGCATCCATCCGTGTATCGGTTTTCGGAACAATTTCCTGAATCACAGCCACTTCTTTGCGTCCACCTTCCAGATAAGACATGGGTTCGTCAGTTTGAAATGTGGCGAAAGCGTAGTCTAATGGTTTACCCTTTTTCAAATCTTCACGCACACGGTAACGGAGTTTTTCAAGGTCTCCTAGTGAACTAAGCGGAGCCTTTTGTGCCGAATGCAAATCATAAGTAGCACCACCAAAACCCAGCACATTCATTTCATAAGTCTTTTTAGGTTGCATTCTGAGTGTATAAAGCATGGCGGCATTCGGAATGTAGCCGATCTGGAAACGCTCAGCCAAATACCGGCCATTGTCATCTATCAGGGCATCGAATGGAATAGTGCCCAACAGTCCTTCTGGGCTGATTGTCAGCTTTTCCACCGTGAATAGCTCTACATCCAAACCACTGATAAAGGTGTGATAGAAGCGGTTAAGCAAGTCGGGCAGGTTCTCCTTCTGGTAGAAAACATATTTACCTTCCACTACCTTGGCTTCCATGTGCTTGCGCAAATATTGAGTCAGTAGTTTGAATTCTCCCTTGGCAAAAGTGTTGGTTACGCGTGCTTTCGCTCCGTTCAGATAATCCAGGTTCTCCTTCCTGAATTCCATTTGAGCCTGTTCTTTTTCCAACTCAATCAACTGGGCTTTTTGGCTGGTGAGCAAATCCATAAAAGCACCTGCTGAACGGTTATACTTCACCACCAAATTATTTTTAGTGACCAGGCACATGAGGTAGGTTCCTTCGTAAGTGGTGCCCTTAGAAACATCGATGAAAGACAAATAGGCTTCCTTTTCGCCCAAAATGGACTGCAATTCTTTCAGTGATAGCTGCTTCTTCTCGCTTCGTTTGTCATTCAACAAAGCATAAGCCCGGTTCGACTCGATGACATCATAGATTTTGTCGAACTGCTTGGTTTCGTAGTAAGCTCCGGCCAGAAATCCGTTGATGCGTTGGAATTTATCCAAGTAGCCACGCTGCTCCAGCGGATCCATTTTATCTAACAACTCAATCTCTTCCTCCCTCGCTTTTTCAAACTGAACAGCCGATTCAGCATACTTCTTTTGCTCCATCAATCGGACACCATCGTTGTAGGCATTTCCGGTTGAAGCTACCGCTTCATTATCCAGTAAATTGGCTATGCTGGAAAGTCCATTCTTCACATAAGAGACATAGCTCATTTGGTCTATTCCAGGGGTTTTAAGGAAGTTTTCAGCTCTTTGGACCATGGCTTGAGCTTTGTCTATTTCCTTGTTGAAAGCATAGGCGCGCAAGATCACATAATAGGCTTCGGCAATGTATTCAGGGGATTTCAACTTAGGTAATTGAGCCGCATATGAATCGGCTAAAGCAGCAGCATCTTTGTAATTTCTGCTTTCAGTCTTGGCCATCACCAGGTAGAAATAAGCTTTGGCCAATGTGGCAATCGATGGCATTTGACCACTGAGATCGGATATAATAAGGTTCGAAGAAGCTTCCACCTTATCCCATCGTTTTAAGGCCGATTGTACCCTGGCCAAACGTTCATAAGTGCGATATCTTGAGGCTAATGCATAGTTCGACTGATCGAAAACGATCTTTTCCAAATGCGGCTCCAACTTCTGACCGAACTCAAAATTTACTTTTTCGGCCATGCTGGCAATGCTCACCAGGGCATCGACATACAAGTACCTTGAAATCAGACCTTGTTTTACTGCCTCTTCTGCTTTCACCCAATCGGCTAAAATCTGAGCAGCTTTTTCGTTGTTGGCTATATCATCATAAGTGGCGCCAAGACTTGAAGCCAAATTCTCAAAAGTGGCCTTGGCTCTCTTAATACTTTCCTCATTATAATTAGCCAGATAGCCCTTCGCCTTTTGAACAGTAGCCAAAAGCTGGCTGTAATTGGCCAAGGAGTTAAGGTAACCGTTCAGGCTCTGATAGTCGCGCTGCATCCCGGCAGCATCCTGACCAAGCGCCTGCATATTCCTCACAAATTTCTCAGCTTCCAGCGGCTGATTGGCAAAGACGGAATGGATAAACCCATAGAAGCTTCCGGCTCCATCATAAGCATTGTAGGCTACAGCCCACTTCGAAAAATCGACTGCATCCTGAGGTTTATTCATATTGTAAAAGGCACTCGCAACCAGGTCAAAAGCCAGCGAATTGCCGGGATAGGTTTCTATCAGGTTGGCTCCGGCACGAATTGCGGCATTGAAATCTTTGGCTTGCTTGGCACGCTGATAGGCGGCATAATCAGGGTGAGCTTCCATTTTTGTAGGTGGAATGCTGACCTGAGAGAAGGCCAAATTTCCACTGAAAAAGAGAATTATAAAAGATAGTGAGCACATTATTGGATTCGACCCAAAAGGATTAAACAGAAGCTTTCTCATGATTTTAATTTTCTCTAGTTGTTAATACAAACCTAGCTTCTGGCATAGTGCAGCTCAATACGGCAATTGACGTAATTACTTCGGAGAAGCAGTTCAAGGGTTCAAGGTTTAATGTTTAAAGTTGAGGCCATGGCGAAACCAACCATAACACGTCATGCTGAACCTGTTTACCAACAGGCAGGCTTGTTTCAGCATCTCACAAGACTTCGCACCTTAGTAGGTTATTCGTTGATTGGTTATCGGTTATCGGTTAATCGGAAAACGGAAAACAGGTTATTAGTATATTTCTCATAGTAACGGCTACCGCAAAAGCAACCATACCCACGTCATGCTGAACTCGTTTCAGCATCTCCCACAGCCTTGCACCTGAGTAGGTTATCGGTTAATCGGAAAACCGTGTGTTAATCTTAGCCATCCTACTTTCCTCCTCGACCGTAGTGGAGAGGCCTAAGAGGTGAATTGGTTGATTCGTCTATGGGTATTAGTTGATCTGTTAATCAGGAAAAACAGAAAACAGGTACTAGTTCATGGTTTATGGTTCATAGTAACGGCTACCACAAGCTCACACCATACCCACGTCATGCTGAACCTGTTTACCAACAGGCAGGCTTGTTTCAGCATCTCCCATGGCCTTGCACCTAGCCTCACTTCCCTAAGCAACGGAACAATCAAGTCGTCAGACCAATGACTGGTAAGGGCAACTAAGGCCGAAACTCCAGACTGTGTTGTGGACAATTGGTCGGACGACTAATTGCAATCTCGCAGCCCCTTGTAAATATTCTCTTAAATTCTTTACTTCCACGGAGAAAAACACACATGAACTTTTTAGACTTCTGTGCTTTTCTGGAAACCATGCAGTGCACATTATAAAACACCCGTTGGTTGGCTAAATCGCACTTTTGGTAAACTGTCTAAGATATTTCGCCTATAAAACTGCTCGATATACAACGATACCCTCAATTATGAAGAAGATACTGCACATATTGATAATCATACTTATTCCATTGACCGTTTTAGGACAAGAAGAATATTTATCAAGATTATCAATTTCAGGCGGAGTATCAGAACTTGGAATCTCACCATCAGAAGAAATCTGGGTAGCAACAAAAACGGGAAATGTTTATCACACCAAGCAAATTGGTGATCTATGGCATGTCGGACCTTTTGGTTCGCTTGACCCTTACAATTTTAGTTCAGGAAACACATTTGAGAGATTGAACTTTTTCTCTGAAGATACTATGATGATTTCAGGGTTTATTCAAGAAGGCGGAAAGCAAGACTTTGTTTTTTGGTCAGGGAATCACGGAAAGAGTTGGGAAAAAGTAATATTCGGGAAAAGTAGTTGGATTGATGCTGCATACATAAACAACAACGGGAAAGCTTGGATGAGTGGTAATTCTCAACTCATTTATTATACAGAAGATAAGGGAAAAACTTGGAAAGCCTTTGATAAGGCAGGAAATGAAAACGCACTAAGATTTTCAACTATTCATTTTGCAAAAGATGAACAAACAGGATTATTTGGCTCTTTTTGGAACGTACTCTACAAAACCACTGACAACTGCCAAAGTTGGGAAAAACTACCAACACCTTTAAGTCAAGGAAAGTATGAAAGGCTTTCGAAAGAAGAACGACCAGACATTCGGAAAATAAGAATTTTTGGAGATTACTATATCATCAATCAACAAGGTAGAGTGTTTATAACTAAATACGATTCTATTAATTGGACATATTTGCCCGAAATAATTGACTTTGAAGTTTCTGAAAATCATAGCCTTTATACAATTAATCAAGATTTGAGTATAAGCCATTATGATAATTCATTTTCTCAAACTTGGCAGTCAGAGGAGTCACTTGAAAACACACCAAGAGCAATTGGAGTAAGAAACAACAAACTTTTTGTGTTGACATTTGAAAGCATTTACAGAATTAATCCCGATCAGTTTATAGTTTCTCCGTTATTTACAAATGAAGTTCCTATTCAAGAGCCCTACTTGAAATTAAGCTTTGAAGGTGAAGAATATGGATTTGAGAATAAAGATATTTTACGCTTTAACAAGAAAAAAAAGCAATGGTATAGGTTTATGACTGTGGACTTCGCTATTGCCAATGCTACTTTATTTGACGACAAAATGGTATTGGCTGACAGAAGCTTAAGTAAACACTACGCCTTAAACGAAAAACAAAAGTCAGTAAATGAATTTAGTCTACCCAAAAGCCTCTTTTCTGACCTTGATGTAAAAGAATTTCATTTTGAAAATGGCAGTCAAGGTTGTTTCCATGCTGACAATTCTTTAAGGACTTACATTAAAAAGGGAGATAAATATGTAGTTGATAAAAAAACAAAGTCTCCAAAATATCTTTCTCGTGCAGACGATGAAATCGAAGTAGCCAAAGTAGAACGAATTATTGATATACTGGACAAATCACGATTCTCAGATGTTTCCTTGACTGATTTGAACATTACACTAGATGACATTAACAAGTTTAAAAAGTTCATCGATCAAGAAGAGAAACGCATAAATAAATCAGGCATAGACCGTTTTGACTTTGAGAACTTGTACACATTTCCAGGAGAAAAAACAGATTTCAATTTTTACAAGTCAGTTGCAGACTCGTTGTTCAATTTAAGAGATGAAGAAATTAATAATGCTTTTTGGCAATCTTATGGAAATTGGAGTACAACAACGAATTGGAGAAGAATCATAATAATATTTCAAAACGGTAAAAAATTAATTGTTGAAAATTCGGATGACAAGCCTAACTATCTTTATACACCTTGGATAGTTGACTTTGAAGGATTGAAGTTCCGTACCAACTCAATTCAATTTGGACGACAAATTGATGAAATAACAAAGGGACAATTCTTCAAAGAAGTTACCCGAGATAAGAATTATGCAATCTTCAAAATTGCTGACTATTTATATAAAAAGAAACTGAATGAAAAATAACTAAGGGTAACAATGTATATAAAAAAGCAGCACCGTCCGTGCTGCCTTTCTCAATTAAACAGGTGTAAACCTGCGACTCAACTAAAGACCATCCTAGCTTAAAGAACAAAACTGTGGGAGACTGCAGAATGACGGATTAAACTGACTGCATCTGTTCTCTGACCCTTGAGTACTAATTCACCAATTCCCTGCCCCCCTAAATAACCAATGACAATTCAATCTGGCCGATCCTTCGGCTTTGCTCAGGATGAAAAAACCGGGTTTCTCAATTTCCCAATTTCCCAATCACCTAATAGAGATAAAACTCCTCCTTATTCAGCTTCATCACGCTCAGTGGTAGTTTGCCGTATTTGGGATAGAAAATGATGATCTTCTCTCCTACGCTCAGCTGATCGTATAGCACAGTGCTTACCGGTAATGTGCCTTTTGTGGTGATGATTTTGTTCACTCCCCGTCTGCGGTTGCCCGTAACGGTGAGCTTGTCTTCTACCAAAGCCGTGACTCCGCGTTTGTGGGCATAGCCCTTGTTTCTGATGTATTCTCCCCATCTGCGCATGGCGCTCACTCCTTGCCATAGAGGCACTACAAACAAGGGAAACATTACGATGAGGAAGCCCAGAAGTCCGTTGGTAATCATTCCAAAAACGATGACCACAAAGGGCAGCATAAATAGTAGTCGCTTTCTGGTTTGCGCTCTAAAAATCTTTTTCAGTGCTTCAAAATCCTTTTCGCTAAAACGCTCTTCCTGCATCTGGCTCTCCAGAAACTTCATGTTCTCTGCCCGCATGTCGTTTGAAGCCTGCGGATCTTCGGCTTCCTTAGACAAGACGGTTAAGGAGAGTGTTAATCTGGATTTTGGAGCCCTATCCAACACTACATTAGAGCCCACTTTTACCCGAGTATAGTGCTTATAGTCTACGGAGAACTCCTCATCGTTGATATAGAGGTAATAGTGTCTGGTAGTGCTGGAACTGGTTCTTGAGCTGCCTGATCTACCGCCAGAAGAGCCGTGTCTCGTAGAGGTCTGCACATTCAGTCGCTTATCAGTTACCACTCCGGTTATCCGGTATTTGAATCCTCTTTTGATGTCGATAACCGAAGTCCAAACCATGTAACCCAGAATACTTAGAAACAACACCGCAAAACCCATGAAAACCTTCTCGCTGATGCCGTCTTGAAAGAAACTATCATCCATGTTTCTGAAGGCCAGCTTATAGAACACTGCAAACATGGCCACCACAGCAAATGGGAAAATAAGCATAGGAATAAGCTGTTTTCTCAGCTTGCCAATGTCTTCAGGTGAAAGTGGAAGTTGCTCTTTCATGGTTATTTCAGGGGGCTGGAAATGTAAATACCACCTAAGGTGTTGAACACAAACTCATCATTGGCGGTGAGAGTAATTTCTTCATCATGCGTGTACATATCGGCTGCATCAAAACTCACTTGAAGCGTTTGTTCTGTACATCCTCCGGTTGAGCTATCGCAAACGGAAATCTCCATTTCTCCACCAAATTCGAATACAATGGACACGAACTTGCCTGAACTCAATTCGAACTGACTGGTTTTGAATCCTTCAGGAAGCGGCTCATCTTTGGTCAGGTTCCTACCCTGAAGAATTCCTTGCCAGGTGACTCCATAATCTTCACTCAACTTTGCTGATCCGATACTTCCTGCATTGGTGTCTACGGTGTACACGGTACCATCAGAACTGATCAGTCGAGGTCCGTAGCCCAAATGATTGGTAGCCGAACCAGACACCTCCGTCCAATCTATACCGTTGCCAGAGGTATAGGCTTTTAAGTCGGCTGAATAGGTTCTGGCTTGGGTGCCTGGCGAAACGTAAACCTTTATCTCAACGGTCAGTGCATGGTAAATGCCATCAGCACCTTTGGCTACCAGTTCGGGGGCGGGTGGATTTGTGCTTTCAAGATTCCAATCCCTTCCGTTGGTTGTGGTGTAAGTACCCGTTTCAGTGTACGCAATTGTTCTTCCTCCATCGTGCAAAATACTGGTGATCTCGCCTATCGGAGAAGTAGCATAAGTACCGCTATTCTTATCGAACACTTTGTCTTCGGCATAAGCGTAGTTGCCAATTACATAAGTCTTCCCAAACATATAGCCTGCTGGATATTGGTAGCCCATATCCAATGGCAAGTATTCCTCACGGCCATTTTGGGTTTTGATAATTCCGCCTCTGAAGCGATCGCCATTCTCTATAAAGCCTTGTGTATAGACCGTTTCACCCACATGGCAAACGGCAAAACCATGATCGACAGGCTCCATAGAATCATCCGTAGTCGCATGCATTTTAGGCACTCCCCATCGATCGAAAATATTCACATAGGCATGATCTTTATAGAGCTTCATGCCCCCTTCTGTGTTCTGCCAAATGCGGTAATCTTCAGGATAATCGTAATAGCGAATTTCCTTTTCCGGAGTAACGATGATTACGCCTCCCTCCTTAGCATAAGCGAAATAACCATAGCTATAAGCGGTTTTTACTTTGTTTCGGCTATTACCAGGACCATAGATTCTGGAATAGTTCATGTCGGTCAAAGTAGTTTGGGTATAGGTTTGTGTACTTACATCGAACTCAGCAATGATTCTGTTCCTCCAATCGAAGAAACCCATTTTTTCGCCCCAGGTACCGAGGTAGAACTCTTCGCCTATTTCCAGACGAACACCTGTGCTCACGTAGGTTCCGTTATCATCGATAAAGAAAGTCTTGCCATTGGCACCATCATTCTGAATGTAGACCAACTTGCCCGAATCGGTTACACCAGTGGCATAGTGAATGGCTGCCGAACCCGAACGAATATTATCAAGGTCATAAACACCACCGCCATACACGAACAAACCATCGTTGCTGATATTGATGGGAATATTATCTGCATTACCAGAAACGAAAAGCTCTTCAACTGTTTGCCCACCGTCTTTTGAGTAAAACGGCTTATGAGCACCAAAGAAGATCATGTACTTTTCATTCGGGCTGACCATGATGGATGTGGCCGTGGCATAGGCCGTTGTTGGCATTAACTGGCTGAACTTTATGTTTTGTGCAGCCTCAACAGTTGGATCAATATCTTCTTTAGGATCACAGGCGAAGGCAACCAATAAGACTAATGAAAGTAAGAAAGCTCGATTTTTGGAACGCATAAATGCAAGGGAGTTTGTACGCTACAAACTTATCCGCAAGGCACAGGCGGTTCAATACGGCAATTGACGTAATTGCTTCGGAGAAGCAGTTCAAGGGTTCAAGGTTTAATATTCAAAGTTGAGGCTACCGCAAAAGCAACCATAACACGT
>NZ_DBHC01000021.1:0-18735 GCF_002296035.1 Roseivirga sp. UBA838 | reverse complement strand
AGTAGGTTTTTGGTTGATCAGTTATCAGGTAATCAGAAAACGGAAAACGGGCTCCCAGTTCATCATTCATAGCTACGCGTACCACAAAAGCAACCATACCAACGTCATGCTGAACCTGTTTCAGCATCTCACAAGACTTCGCACCAGAGTAAGTTATTCGTTGATCGGTTATCGGTTAATCGGAAAAACAGAAAACAGGTTATTAGTATATTTCTCATAGTAACGGCTACCGCAAAAGCAACCATACCCACGTCATGCTGAACCTGTTTCAGCATCTCCCACAGCCTTGCACCTCAGTAGGTTTTTGGTTGATCAGTTAATCGGAAAACCGTGGGCTAATCTTAGCCATCCTACCTTCCTCCCCGACCGTAGTGGAGAGGCCTAAGAGGTGAATTGGTTGATTCGTCTATAAGGATTAATTGATCAGTTATCAGGTAATCGGAAAACGGGCTCCCAGTTCATTATTCACAGTTACGTGCACCGCAAAAGCAACCATAACACGTCATGCTGAACCTGTTTCAGCATCTCACAAGACTTGCACCTCAGTAGGTTTTTGGTTGATCAGTTAATCGGGAAACCGTGGGCTAATCTTAGCCATCCTACTTTCCTCCTCGACCGTAGTGGAGAGGCCTGCCAAGGGAATTGGTTGATTCGTCTATAAGGATTAATTGATCAGTTATCAGGTAAACAGAAAACGGAAAACGGGCTCCCAGTTCATTATTCACAGTTATGTGTACCACAAAAGCAACCATACCCACGTCATGCTGAACCTGTTTCAGCATCTCCCACAGCCCTGCACCAGAGTAGGTTATTCGTTGATAGGTTATCGGTTAATCGGAAAAACAGAAAACAGGTTATTAGTATGTTTCTCATAGTAACGGCTACCACAAAAGCCAACCATACCCACGTCATGCTGAACTCGTTTCAACATCTCACAAGACCCTGCACCTGAGTAAGTTATTCGTTGATCGGTTATCAGTTAATCGGGAAACCGTGTGCTAATCTTAGCCATCCTACCTTCCTCCCCGACCGTAGTGGAGAGGCCTAAGAGGTGAATTGGTTGATTCGTCTATAAGGATTGGTTATGGAAGAAGGATGACAAAGGCTTGAAGGTGGCACCAGCTTTTTCCTATTAAACCCGAACTTAAATAGGGAGAATTGAGCGGACAATCGATGCGACAAAGCCAAAGGTCACGATCAGTAAAAGATATCTCAAAGCGCAATGAAGTGGATCAGTAACTAAAATCACTCAGTTAATATCCACTTCCTGGCTTTAAAATTCTACCCTGTTACTTCATTTCGCTGTTTCTGTAATACTCCATAGCCTCCGGCAATTTGGCATTGAGGCGCTCGATACGGGTTTCATGAGAAGGGTGAGTTGAAAGAAACTCCGGAGGCGCCTGCCCACCGCTATTGGCCGACATGCGTTCCCAAAACTTGGGAGCTTCAGAAGGATCGTAGCCGGCAATGGCCATAAAGATCAGCCCAAGCTCATCGGCCTCCGACTCATGCGTTCTGGAAAATGCGAGCATCCCCAGCTCTGAGCCCAGTCCAACTGCCTGAAAAACCAAACGCTGACCCAACGTTGGGTCTTGCCCCAAAGCCACAGCCCCAATCGAAAGGCCAATTTGCTTGGCATAGGCATTATTCATACGTTCTTGTCCATGTTTGGCCACGGCATGGGCCACCTCATGTCCCATCACAACAGCTACCCCCAGGTCGTCCTTGCAGATAGGCAAAATACCAGTATAAAAGGCCACCTTGCCTCCGGGCATGGCCCAAGCATTTACAGTAGTATCATTGTCAATCAGGTTAAACTCCCAGTTGAATCCTTCCAGCAAATCGGCTTTGCCATTATCGGCCAAATACTTTTCAACCGCCTGCTGAATACGTCCGCCAACCCGCTTGATCATTTGCGTTTGTTGCACATTGTCCGATAGTTTTACAGAATCCATTACCTGTTTGTAGGCATCGGCACTCATGGCTATAACCTGTTGGTTGCCAATAAGCCCCGTCATTTGTTTTCTTCCTGTAATAGGCACTGTCGTGCAGGCCCAAATGCCCACCATCAGTGTAAAAATCAATACTGCAAATCGCGTTTTCAAGGTTGCTTTCATGCTTGTTTGTATCTTTAGCTATTCAAAGTTGAACAATCTCTTTAGGTTGTCAAACGACTAGGGTATTTTAAATTTGTTCTGGCCAATGTGCTTTTTTAAGCATCTGTAGATGCTCACAAATTTAAGCGTTTACCAGACCGAGTGATTAAATACATTTGAGTCAAATTTGTTCCGAAACTGAAACTACTTTATGAAAATTATTGCCATTGGCAGAAACTACGCTGCCCATATTGCAGAACTGAATAACGAAAAACCCAGCCAGCCTGTTGTATTTATGAAACCCGACACGGCTTTGCTGAGAAACAACGCTCCCTTCTACTACCCCGACTTTAGCAAAGACATTCATTTTGAGGTGGAAATACTCCTCAAAATCAATAGAGAAGGTAAATATATCGACCCTAAATTTGCCCATAAGTACTACGAAGAAATAGGCATTGGCATAGACTTTACGGCAAGAGATTTGCAGCAGCAATGCAAAGAAAAAGGATTGCCCTGGGAAATTGCCAAAGCCTTTAATGGTTCGGCCCCCATATCTGACTTTGTTTCAAAAACCGATTTCGACCTGGCCAACCTTAACTTTTCACTGCACCAAAACGGTGACATGAAACAACAGGGCAATACCAGCCTGATGTTATTTCCGTTCGATGAAATAGTGGCCTACGTTTCGCGCTACTTTACATTAAAGAAAGGAGATATCATCTTTACCGGTACCCCCGCAGGGGTTGGCCCCATAGCCATTGGCGATAAGCTAGAAGCGTATATAGAAGGAACAAAAATGTTGGAAGTTGAAATTAAGTAAGCTCATTGTAGGTGCCCTGCTGGTCGCACTTAGCTCCCATGCTTTTGCACAATACGATGCAATAGATAAAGACTATTATGTATTCCCCATTCAGCCGGAAAAGGATAATTTCTTAAGCGGCAACATGGGCGAACTACGCTCCAGTCATTTCCATGCCGGGCTCGACATTAAGACCAACGGAGTAGAAGGCCTTTCCGTATTGGCCTCAGCCGATGGCTATGTGAGCCGCATTCGTGTAGGCACAGGAGGCTACGGCAACTGTATTTATATTCAACACCCTAACGGAACCTCTACCGTTTACGCCCACCTTAGAAATTTCAGTGAAGCCATTGCCGAATACACTCTGAAAGAGCAGTACCGAAGAAAGTCGTTCGAGGTTAACCTCTTTCCTAAAAAAGGAGAATTCACGGTTAAAAAAGGCGAAGTGATTGGATTCTCCGGTAATTCAGGGTCTTCCACCGGGCCTCATCTCCATTTCGAAATCCGGGGAGTAAACCACGAAGTACTCGATCCTTTGCGCATTGGCTTCAATCAAATTAAAGACAACATTCCTCCTAAAATTGAAACCCTGGCCTTAAAGACCAACAACATACAGTCCAGGGTCAATCAACAATTTGGCCGCTTTGAATTCGACCTACAGTCTAAAAACAGCCGCGGACTTCATACCGACACCATCTATGCCCTGGGACAGATAGGCATGGAAATTTTTACCTACGATCAACTGAACGGTGCTTCCAACCGCAATGGAGTACCGCTTATCGATGTATATGTAAATGACGAACTCTATTTTCAGCAAAACATTGATAGCATTAACTTTTCGCTCCAGAAAAATATACTCATTCACACCAACTATCAGGCTGCCAAAGAAACCCGTAAGAGATTCAACAAGCTATATGTAGACGATGGCAACCCGTTGAAATTCTACCCGAAAAAGAAAAACAACGGCTATCTGTTGGTTGAAGCCAATGCCATAAAGAATGTGCGTATTGAAGCCCGCGATGCCTACGGCAACAAAAGTACGGTGCAGTTTGTCATTAAGGGGTTACGAACAATAGAGTGTCTGTCGGACCCCATAAAAGTAAAGTACAACTCGTATACGCTAGACAATACTCTGATGCTTTTTCAGTCCAGAGATAGCATCAACAATAAAATCACGGTTTATAACCAACAAGGATCCAAGGTCTATGAACCCGCCTACTACAACGACCAACAGAACGTGTACCTCATAGACCTGAGAAAAGTGCTTCCACTGGAAGTCGTTTACAGAGATGGTAGCCATCAGGAAATAGCCTATTCAGACCGTGTGCCTGCCGCTAGCGAACACTCGTTTCTGGCCGACACCTACTCCCTGAAATTTTCTAAATCAACTCTGTTCGATACACTGTATTTCAGAGCCAAACATTATGTAGACGAAAAAACGGGAAAAGATGTATTTGAATTCTCAGAAGATATATATCCGCTTAAGGGGGGAATAGAGGTAGAAATGGAGCTATTGGGCAGCTACGATTCGCTCAGCCAATACCGACTCTATATGGTAGATGGTTCCGGAAATGCCGGCTTTGTTGGAGGCACCATTAAGGACGGAAAAGCCCGCTTTACCATGCATGGTTTCGGTAAGTACACCCTACTGAAAGACCTTGAACCTCCAACCATCAGGAAAAGGTCTGTTCAAAACAATATAATTAGCCTGACTATTGACGATAAACTTTCAGGGATTAATAACTTTGAAGCGAAATTGAATGGCGAGTGGTTGCTGATGCATTATGAACCCAAAAAGAAACTCATTTGGTCAGAAATGCTTCATAAAAACAAACCACTCAAAGGAGAGTTTGAATTGAAAGTGGCAGATAATGCCGGAAACGAATCAATTCTAAAACTAAACATTGAATAGCATGAGCTTAACAGTAGGCGACAAAGCCCCTGCCTTTGAAGGCATCGACCAAGATGGAAACACCATAAAACTTTCAGATTTTGCCGGAAAAAAACTGGCTCTTTACTTCTACCCCAAAGACAATACACCCGGCTGTACCGCCCAGGCCTGCAACCTGCGCGATAACTACGAAGCACTGCTTAAGGCAGGCTACGCAGTGGTAGGTATTAGTTCCGATTCTCCCAAAAAACACCAAAACTTCATCAATAAATTTGAGCTGCCCTTTCCGCTCATTGCCGATGAAGACAAGAGCATTCACGAACAGTTTGGCACCTGGGTAGAAAAACAAATGTATGGCAGAAAGTACATGGGCACGGCCAGAACAACCTTTATCATTAACGAAAAAGGCATTATTGAAGAGGTCATTGAAAAGGTAAAAACCAAAGACCACGCAGCGCAAATTTTAAAATAATTCCACAACCATAAACAACTTTGAAAGGTGAGTAAAAAGAACATCGAAGAACTTGAGCAAATAGCCTCTCAAGTGCGAAGAGACATTGTACGCATGGTGCATGGGGCCAGCTCAGGCCACCCCGGTGGCTCGTTGGGCTGCACCGATTTTTTAGTAGCCCTGTATTTTAACCTGATGGAGAGGAAAGATCATTTCGATCCGGATGGAAAGAATGAAGATATCTTTTTCTTATCTAATGGCCACATCTCACCGGTTTGGTATAGCGTATTGGCCAGAGCCGGCTACTTCGATGTGGCCGAACTTGCCACTTTCCGCAAAATAAACTCCCGTCTTCAGGGTCATCCTGCTACCGAAGAAGGCCTTCCCGGCATTCGCGTAGCCTCAGGTTCTTTGGGCCAGGGACTTTCTGTGGCTTGTGGAGCTGCACAGGCCAAAAAACTAAACAAAGACAATCACCTGGTATACATACTCATGGGCGATGGCGAAATAGAAGAAGGCCAGGTATGGGAAGCGGCCATGTATGCGGCTCACCATAAAGTAGACAACCTTATTGCGACCATCGATGTGAACGGCCAGCAAATTGACGGGCCAACAGAAGAAGTTATGTCTCTAGGTGACTTAAGAGCCAAATGGGAAGCTTTTGGCTGGACAGTAATGGAGAGCGAAGGCAACGATATGGCTTCCATTGTAAAAAGCATGGAAGAAGCCAAAACCCTGAGTGGTAAAGGAAAGCCTGTAATGAACCTAATGCATACCGAAATGGGCTACGGAGTAGACTTTATGGTAGGCACTCATAAATGGCATGGAATTGCCCCTAACGATGAGCAACTGGCCTCTGCCCTATCTCAATTGAACGAAACCCTAGGCGACTACTAATTCAGCAACATGACAAAATTCACTTACACTCAAAAGCAAGATACACGTTCAGGTTTTGGCGCAGGCCTTGCTGAACTCGGTAGAATCAACCCTGATGTTGTGGCCCTTTGTGCCGACTTGGTGGGCTCTTTGAAAATGCAGGATTTTATTGATGAGAATCCTGACCGATTCTTTCAGGTAGGAATTGCAGAAGCCAACATGATGGGTATTGCTGCTGGCCTGACCATAGGTGGAAAAATTCCGTTTACAGGAACCTTTGCCAACTTTTCTACCGGAAGAGTCTACGATCAGATAAGACAGTCTATTGCCTATTCCGGCAAGAATGTAAAAATCTGTGCCTCACACGCAGGTCTTACTCTTGGCGAAGATGGGGCTACCCACCAAATACTGGAAGATATTGGCATGATGAAAATGTTACCTCACATGACGGTGATCAACCCATGCGATTATAATCAAACTAAGGCCGCTACCATAGCCATTGCTGAGCATCAGGGCCCCGTTTACCTACGCTTTGGGCGCCCCAAAGTGCCTATTTTCACCCCTGAGGATCAGAAATTTGAAATTGGCAAAGCACTCCACCTCATAGAAGGGTCGGACGTAACCATCTTTGCAACAGGACACCTGGTGTGGGAGGCCATAGTGGCCGAAGAGGAACTGGCCAAAGAGGGCATAAGTGTAGAAGTAATTAACATACACACCATAAAACCGCTGGATGTAGAAGCCGTTTTGGCTTCGGTAAGCAAAACCGGTTGTGTGGTTACGGCCGAAGAACACCAAATGAACGGTGGACTTGGCGACAGCATAGCACAGACGCTGGCTCTACATCATCCCGCTCCGCTCGAAATGGTAGCCGTAAACGATTCATTTGGCGAAAGCGGTACTCCCGATGAGCTTATGAAAAAATATGGCATTGATGCTGAAAATATAGCCAAGGCGGTTAGAAAAGTACTCAAACGAAAATAATAGACGCTAAAGTCACCAAAAAGCTCAGGTTTCTCATCTGGGCTTTTTTTATGCTCATCCCAGAAATCCTTCCAATGGTCGAAGAATCTCACGTACCATCATTATTAGGCCAATATTTGAATCATAAAACAGGAAGGTTATGAACAGACTCAAGATATTATTGGTAGAAGACGACAGGGTATCATTAATGGTATATAAGAAAATGCTTGAATCATGGAACTATGAGGTATTCCATGCCAGCGATGGCTTTCTGGCCTTGCAAATGTTACAAGAGCAGCGTTTCGATCTAATGATTAGCGATAATCAACTTCCGTTTATGAATGGAACGGAGTTAGTTGAAAAAGCCAACGAAATCAATGCTGCCATGCCGGCCCTTATACTTACCGGCAACAATCCTGACGATGTAAAAACGTCTGACATAGTGGCTGTACTGCAAAAGCCTGTTTTACCCAATTACTTCAGGCACCACATTCAGGCAGCAATTACTAACAGCAGATTCAGAAAAATTGCTTAAGGTGTATAGCGAATTAAATGTATGGGCTCTCCGTGATAACTCAGCTCCCCCACCTGTTGGTATGTGGTGGGTAAATCTTCTGTATAGCAGAAAAAATACCCCTGCGAAAACTCTCCTTTCTGTTTCAATACTTCTCCACGCTCTCTTTCCAGGTAAAAAACTACAGTTAGCGACATGCGCACATCACCAAGCCTGTAAAGTGGCTTTCCTTCCGTAAGTAAGGCAAATTCGGTTGCCAAAGCCTTGTCCTTGGCTGCTCCCGTTGTCTTTTCCCTTGTTTGCGGAACAATGAAAGAAAAACCTATACGCAAAACACACAATACGGCCAAAACAGCCAAATAGGGTCTCACCCTTCCTTTTAAAGTAATCCCTAAAAGCACGGTGAGAAGGAACACCCCCATACCGGTTATTACCCATCGATTGTCAACCGCTTCTAAGGAAGGTAAAAACGGAATGGCTGCAAAAGCGATAATCATAAGCCCCGCACAAACAATGGAAACTGCTCTAAGGTACTTATCTTTCCAGCGAACGCCAGACAACTCTCCGGCATAAATCAACACCAGACAAGCGAAAGGGAACAAGGGGTAAATGTATCTCGATCGCCCTTCAGTAGACAACCAATACACCGCAAAATTACTTAGGAATACAAGCACGCCATACCAAACCAATCGGTTGGCTTTAAGCAACTGGATAATCTGCTTTCTGAAAATAACGGGCAAGAAAAAAGTAGCCGGAAGCAGGTTTTTGAGTGTATCGAGGGGAAAAGCTATTAAATGATTAATCCATTTAGAAAAGCCTCCTCCTGTGGCCTTCTCGGCTGATTCGCTGAACAAAGTAGTCCACCATCCGCTTACTTCCTCGTACTGGCTATACTGATAAAAGTACCCTCCTACCAAGACTGAGAACAGCAAGATACCCAACCAATGCCTCCAAAAGAAAAGCTCTCTAAAACGCTTTTTCCAACTGAAATATACCAACAAACTAATACCAGTAAATGGAAGGGCACTTAAGCCCTTGGTAAGGAAGGCCAGGGCTGTTAGCCCATATACCAAAAGAAAAAGCTTAAGGTAGCTACCCTTTTCCCCGTAGTGGAATATCCCAAAAAGTATTGGGGTGGTAAGCAGCGCATAGAACAAGTCTATTTCGCCTAAAGCCGAAAAATACACCAGTATATCTACCGCCAACAAATAGCTAAAGGCCACAAGCACAGCCAATGCATTGCCCAAATATCTCTTAGAAAACAGATAGGTGATAAGCCCTAAAAGCAGGTGACTTGAAACCGAAAAAAAACGAGTGGCCCACTCATTGACACCAAATACCTTGTACGACAAAATGAGAAGCCAATTGTACAATGGTGGTTTCCTGAAGTACAAATCACCCGTTTGTGTCGGAACCCAGTAATTATCCTGCATCATCATTTCCAGAGCAATTAATCCCCTACGGGGCTCCTCCAGAAACAATGGATAGATACCCAACTGATAATAAAAGGCGAATACAACCAGACACAGAAAGAACCACAAAAATCCTTTCTCAAAAGGGCTAAAAGGAGTGGTATTCAACATAGGTCAAAACTAATGAATAGGTACCAATGGGAATGCAGAACTTCATTAATTTCGCACATGAACTCGCAGGAAATCTTTTTGCACCATTTGGCTCAAACTTCTCCTCACCCATTGGCTATAGAAGTGAGCCATGCCGAAGGCACATATATTTTTGATAAGAATGGTAAGCAATACTACGACCTCATTTCCGGTATAGCGGTAACAAACATAGGCCATCGACATCCCAAAGTAGTAGCCGCCATTAAAGAGCAATTAGACAAGTATATGCATGTAATGGCCTACGGAGAGTTTATTCAAACACCTCAAAACCAATTGGCTCTTGAGCTAGCCGGGCTACTCCCCAAAAGTCTAAACTGTAGCTATTTTGTAAACAGCGGAGCCGAAGCCATTGAAGGAGCTTTAAAACTAGCCAAACGGGTTACTGGCAGAACAGAAATAATTTCCTGCCACAAGTCGTACCATGGCAGCACTCACGGAGCTCTTAGTGTATCGGGCAACGAAACCAAGAAGTATCGTTTTAGACCTTTATTGCCCGATGTTCGCTTCATTCATTTCAATCGACTAGCTGATGTAGAACTTATTTCTGAAAAAACTGCCGCTGTTTTGGTAGAACCAATTCAGGGAGATGCCGGGGTACGCATAGCCACCAGGGAGTTTCTGGAGGCATTGCGCAATAAGTGCAACCAAACAGGGACTCAGCTTATTTTCGATGAAATACAAACAGGCATTGGTCGTACCGGTAAAATGTTTGCCTTTGAACACTATGAAGTAGTACCGGATATCCTCACCCTTGCCAAAGCCCTTGGCGGAGGAATGCCCATTGGAGCGTTTATTTCTTCGCATAAAAAAATGAATCTCTTTACCCATGCCCCCATGCTGGGCCATATTACTACTTTTGGCGGGCATCCCGTAAACTGCGCTGCCGCTTTGGCCAACCTCAGGGCTATTGAAAAAGAGAATATGCTCGCTTCGGTTGAAGAAAAAGGCTACCATTTGGAAAAGGCTATTAGACATTCGGCCATAAAGGAGATTCGCAGAAAGGGGCTAATGTTCGCCATTGAATTTGAGCATGCTGAATTGGTTCAAAAAATTGTTCAAGCCTGTTTAAAGAGAGGTATTATTACTTTCTGGTTTCTCTCTTGCCCTGAAAGCTTCCGCCTGGCTCCTCCCATCAATATAAGTATGGAAGATATAGAAACTGCCGGAAGGTTGATTAGGGAATCAATTGAGGAAGCTTGCCAATAAAGGACTGATATCCTTAAAAACGGCTTAAAAACAAAAAACCGCTATGATATCACAGCGGCCTTTTATGTATATGATCAGACTGTTACAATTTAATCGGGCAGTATAGCGGAACCGTAGTCGCTTTGCCTCATTATCTTAACTTTCTCTCCTCCCATCACCACATAGTCTACTCTGAACTTGGAGATATCTTGAATGCTTCCGTAGCATATTAACAACTGCGCTTCACAACCAATGGTTATACATTTTTCCACTTCTTTGTCGCGTATCGCAATATTTATTGGTTCTGAATCGGCCCTTGCCAGGACAATCCCAGAATTTCCGGCATCAATTTTCTTAAAAGGATAAATATGGTACTCCGGCCCTAACCGATCTACCTGAAATTTTCTCAGGTCTAACTGATCTAGTGCATCGGCAGCCAGAAGGGTCACATAGCCATCTTTTACACCAAGTGCAGCATTCTCTACTACCTCACCATTTCCCAGGTGCACATTGGCTCCCAACAGAAGTCTTCCTTCTGTAGCTTCCTGATAGTTAACCACCGGAGACTCTGCACAAGCCCCAAGCACTACAGTTAAGAATGAGAGAATTAATAATCTACCTATGGTTTTCATTTTCTTTGTTTTAGAAAGCATGCGCTTTCAATGTCTGAATATCTCAGAATAGTTAGAAAATGATAGGTGTTGTTGGTGTTAGAAAAAGTTGCACTATTTCTAAACACAAATTTAGGAAATTCTCTCAATAATCAAATTACTATTGGTGTAAATACAGATGTCAGCAGCAATTTTTAAGCTTTCTTCAACAATTTTATAGCTGTCAAGTTCAGGAGCATGCTTTACCAGAGCCTGAGCTGCCGCCTGGGCATACATGCTCCCTGATCCTATGGCTGCAATGCCATTGTCAGGTTCTAATACATCACCGGTTCCGGAGAGAATTAATATGTCTTCTTTATCGGCCACAATGAGCATAGACTCCAACCGTCTCAGGTAACGATCCATACGCCAGTCTTTGGCCAACTCTATGGCTGCGCGTTTCATGTTACCCCCATAGGCATTTAGTTTCTCATCGAAACGCTCCAGCAAAGTAAAGGCGTCAGCAGTAGATCCTGCAAAGCCGGTCACTATCTTACCTTCCTGAAGTTTCCTGATTTTTTTTACATTGCTCTTAGCCACAGTGTTTCCCATAGTAGCCTGACCATCGGCACCTATGGCAATACCTCCATTGTGCTTTACGGCCAAAACGGTTGTCGATTTTATCTTTGTCATTTTCAATTTGCTTTAATGAAAAATGCTGCTTCAAAAGCCATTACCCAAAACCGTAGCCCTTCGGCATTCTGGTTTTAATGAGCAATCGGATCAGACTTTTACACATAAAAGTCTGAGGCTCTTAAAGCAGCATTTGTTAGTTCTTTATACCAATAGCCTCACCGGATCTTCCAGCAGACTCTTGAAGGTTTGCAAGAAGGCGGAACCTACTGCCCCATCCACTACACGGTGATCGCACGATAAGGTTACCTTCATAATGTTTCCAATGGTCAACTGACCATCTTTAACTACGGCTGTTTCTTTAATGCCTCCAACGGCCATAATACAGGCATCAGGCGGATTAATGATGGCCGTAAATTCGTCTATACCAAACATTCCCAGGTTAGAAATGGTAAAGGTATTGCCCGACATTTCTTCGGGTTGAAGCTTTTTATTCTTGGCCTTTCCTCCCAACTCTTTCACCTCGGCAGAAATATGCGAAAGTGGTTTACTATCGGCAAATCGTACAACCGGCACAAGCAGTCCCTCATCGACCGCCACGGCTACACCAATGTGCACATGGTGATTTATACGGATTTTATCTTCTAGCCATGATGAGTTTACCTGTGGATGTTTTCTCAGGGCCACCGAGGCAGCCTTAATGACCATATCGTTAAACGATATTTTTACCGGTGAAACCTCATTCATACTCTTTCTGGCTTCTATGGCCTTATCCATGTTGATTTCCATGGTGAGGTAGAAGTGCGGTGCGGTAAATTTGCTTTGAGAAAGTCTCTTAGCAATGGTTTTACGCATTTGACTCACTCTCATCTCCTCAAAGCTTTCTTCGCCAACTACTTTGGGTAGCTGCACAGCCGGAGCTGCAGCGGCTTCCTGAGCCGGAGCCTGCGCTTGCTGACTTGGTACGTAGTTCTCAACATCACGCTTCACAATACGTCCGCCATCTCCACTACCTTTTACAAGGCTGATGTCAATCCCCCTTTCTTCTGCCATTTTCTTTGCTAAAGGAGAGGCTTTGATACGGCCATTGCTTCCTGATGTATTGTTTGAGGAAGAACCCGAAGATATAGGCTCGCTCTTGGCTTCTTCCTGTTTGCTCTCTTCTTTGGCAGCCGGAGTCGGCTCATCATCAGAAGTACCTCCTTGCTGGTCGGCCTTAATGAGTGCCTCATAATCGGCACCTTCTTCACCAACTACTGCCAAAATACCATCTACTTTTACCGAACTTCCTTCCTCAGCTCCCAGGTAAAGTACGGTACCATCGTGGTAGGACTCGTATTCCATAGTGGCCTTATCGGTTTCAATTTCGGCCATTAGTTCTCCAGCTTCCACTTTATCGCCTACCTTCTTGTGCCATGCCGCAATAACACCTTCTTCCATGGTGTCACTCATTTTGGGCATGCGTACAATTTCAGCATTGATGTTGCTGGTATCTATTTTTTCAGCAGCTTTTTGGGGTTCTGCCTTTTTCTCTTCTTTCTTTTCTTCGGTGGCTTCTTCCTGGGCTCCATTCAAAAGGGCTTTATAATCTTCTCCCTCTTCGCCAACAATTGCCAATATGCCATTTACGGCTACCGCTTCTCCTTCTTTTGCACCAAGGTACAGCACAGTGCCTTCATGAAATGATTCATAGTCCATGGTAGCCTTATCGGTCTCGATTTCGGCCATCAATTCTCCAGATTCTACTTTATCACCAACTTTTTTATGCCAAACCGCAATAACACCTTCTTCCATGGTGTCACTCATCTTTGGCATTTTTACAATTTCAGCCATATTGCTCCGTCAAAATTTAGGCTCCAAAAATAGGTTTAAAACAATCTATATTCAAATTAAAGATACCAGAATAAAGTCCGATCTGTCATACACTTTGTTGGGCTATTGCTTTCTTTGCAAACAAGTTTTTTACAATTTGATTCCAAAGGCTTTTTTAACGAACTTGGAATACCAATTTTTGATCGACTAAATGCTCCCTAACTTCTCTATTGCATCCGAAGCTCAGCTTATTCAAGAACATTTTAGTGTTGAAGTTCCCGACAATCACCAAGGCACCTTTAACGCGCAACCTACTCAGCTATTACCGGCCATAACCAGTGCCGACCCTGATGTACTAAGCTATTTTTATTGGGGCATCCACCCTTCCTTTACAAAGAGTAAAGGCGTGAGCCATAAGCTGCTCTATGCACCTGTAGAAACCCTCCTAAGCAAGGCTTCTCAACGTAAAAGTCTAAAGCAGCAACGTTGTATAATCCCTGCCGATAGTTTTTATGATTGGAAAGACCTGGGCAAAAAAGAACAGGTTCCATACCGCTTTTATCTGCAAAACAATTCGCTCTTTGGTATAGCGGGTATATGGGACACCTTTGAAACAGAAGATGGTGAACAGGTGAATACTTTTATGATCTTGACCACCGAGGCCTCTGGTGATGTAAGCGAAGTTACCTCTCGAATGCCGGCCATTCTTAATGAAGACCTAATGATGGAATGGCTCAATGACAGCAACACAGCCGAAAGCATTCTGGAGTTTGTTAAGCCGTTTAGTGACGAGCCCATAAAACACTATACAATTAACCCGCGTTTGGCAGATCCTAATTTTAATGGGAGCGCCTTGTGGGAGAAGGTGCCTCCTGCCAATCAGTTTGGCAACCTTACTTTATTTAGCTAGTCGGCCAGCGGTTGCGGAAAAAGTCTTACTTCAACGTTTTCCAACTCAATTTTAGACACCAGCTTTAATTTGTTGGTTACAAAAGCATAGTCTAATTCGTGGGCAGGAAAGTCTTCTTCTATGGTATAGTTCATATAATCTTGAAAGCGTATGCCTTCGACCTCACGCTGGTTGTAGGCCTCTCTAAAGCGAACCCCTCCTCCATTTATATTAAAGGAGTAGGCCAGGTAGTCTACCGTGAAGTTTTCCTTGTGTATCCAATAAATGTACACGTCTTCAAAATCTTGCCCTCCTCCATTTTCACCATAGGTAATTTCTACTTTGTAGTAGGGTTGCCCTTTAATTTCCACCGAACGCATTAGTTGCCGGTTCACCACCGGATCGTCCAGGTTAAAGGGAAGAAGTGCAAAATAAATTACAGAATTAGTAGCCGTACGGTATGTGCGCATATCTTCACGGTCGAGTTTTATTTCTTTCTCCCCTACCATGCGCTTAAATTTTTTATTAGACCATATGTCTGTTACCCAGCCATTGTCACTTTTAAAACTGCGTTCGTAAACATATTCTCCATTGCTGATTTTTGCTCTGAAGTGGCGATTGCGAAAGTCAAATTCCACTTCCATGTTGTCGTAATTATCGCCTCCATGACGCTTCACCGCTTTTTGAATGATCTCATCGGCAGTAAGCTCTTTTTCATGATCACCACAGCTTGTAAAGGTCACCAGTACCAAGGCCACAAAACAGCAAAGACCACCTTTCATCATTTCTCTCAAACTACTTTCCAACACTGTTACGAATATGTTTTGAGTATGTTGCTTTTTTTCCAGCAGGCAAACTAAAGCTTATTTTGGGTTGTGTGCCAGCCACTCACCAAAAATGTTAGCTCTTACATGTTTTAAGCCTTTCCTCACCACAATTTACGGAGCGGCTTGTGGCAAAATGCCGCCATTGTTCTATTTTGCGTAAATTGTGCGTTGCCCAAAAAGGCAACGATGCTGTGAAGAGCGGTTATGAATAATACTCAAACAAAAACTCCTGCCTGTGAAAAAATCTAGAATAGTCGGACTTGGCCATTATGTGCCTGAAAACATTGTGAGGAACAGCGATCTGGAAAAAATAATGGACACCAACCATGAGTGGATCGTTGAGCGTACGGGCATTGAGGAAAGACGTTGGTTTAATCCGGAAAAAGACACCGTATCTAACATGGCTACACGAGCCAGTAAATTGGCCCTGAAAAGAGCGGGACTACAACCTGACGATATTGACTTTATAGTTTTTGCTACTATTACACCTGACTATTTTTTCCCGGGTTCCGGGGTACTTTTGCAGCGCGAACTGGGCCTACAGGGTATTGGCGCATTAGATATAAGAAATGCCTGTTCTGGCTTTGTCTATGCGCTATCTATTGCCGACCAATTTGTGAAAACCGGTATGTACAAAACCGTTCTGGTTGTGGGTGCGGAGATTCAATCGTCTGCTCTGGATAAATCCACGGAAGGACGCTCGAGTTCAGTCATTTTTGCCGATGGTGCAGGCGCTGCTATTGTTCAGGCTACCGATGAGGACAGAGGCATACTTTCCACTCACCTACATGCCGATGGCGATTATGCTGAGGAGCTTTACGTAAAAGACCCCGGATCGAGCCGTAAAGTAAGGTTGTCTAAAGAACTGCTGGATGGCAAAACATTCAACCTAACCATGAATGGAAATGCGGTTTTCAAACATGCTGTGGTGCGTTTTAGCGAGGTAATACAAGAGGCCTTGCAGCATAATGGACTAACGCCTGAAGATATTGATCTGCTCGTACCTCATCAAGCCAATCTACGCATTAGCAACTTCGTACAAAAGCAATTTGGTCTCGCTGACGATAAGGTCTTTAATAACATAATGAAGCTTGGCAACACCACAGCAGCTTCTATTCCTATCGCCATGAGCGAAGCTTGGGAACAAGGCCGAATAAAAGATGGAGACCTTGTTTGTCTGGCTGCTTTTGGGAGTGGTTTCACATGGGCTTCAGCGCTCATCAGATGGTAGAGCTTAATCAGGAGTTGATCGATTTCCTTGAAAAGAAGGAATTCTTTGAATTGAAGTTAAAAACGGATAAACAGGTTAACGATTTACTATACTACACCCAGCAAAAGTTGGCCGAGTTATGGAAAAGCAGACCAATATGGAGTTTACCAGATGGTCTTTCGAGCATTCCTTCTAAAATAAGTAGAGGAAACAATCACTCCGGATACCCCTTTCAGGTTTTCGATTATCCTTCTTCATTCTCTCAAACAGACATTTTTACTTTCAGAGTGATTGTTTGGTATGGCCGGCACTTTTCCTGTAACCTTATTGCCAGTGGTATTTTTCTGCGATATGTAGAAGACCGGCTCCCTGCCCTTGCCAACAAAAACACCCGACTGTTATTGGATGACAACCCATGGTCTAACGCGCTATTGGAAACTCATAACTTACTGATTGACAAAGAGTCAATAACACAAGCGACCACTTTTATTAAAAAAAATCAATCAATACGGTTATTTAGATTGTTTAGTATGAACCAAATTAATTCCATCCATCGTTTGACACTTGAGTGTTTTAACGATTGGTTCTCGGCTGATTTGGCTTAATATTTGATTCGTTAGGGCGACTCTCAACCACCTTATAGTTTATGCGACAAGCAATATTACTCTTCTCCCTTGTTTTTTTGGCCGGAGCACAACTCCCCCTCAAGGCCCAAGAGGCTTTTACTTTAATTTTTCCTTCAGAAGATCTGGAGCTAACAGAGAAGGGTGAAAAAGAAAACGGACTAAGAAGCGGGCTTTGGATAGCTTACTCCAAAGACAGCAGCTACATTCATAGAGGCAACTACTTTGAGGGGAAAAAATCGGGCTATTGGAATATATTTATAGACGGGGTTGAACGGGCACGTTTAAGTTATAGAAACGACAGCCTTAATGGTCCATACTATTTATTTTACCCCAACCGGGTAGTTGCAGTAAAAGCCATTTTTGCTCACAATCAGCTAAACGGAGAGTGGGAATCTTTTAGAGAAAACTCCTCCCCTTTAGAAAAAGGAACATTTAAAAGTGGAGAAAAAGAAGGATTCTGGACGGCCTTCCATCCCAACGGTCAGGCCGAGTTTATTTCTAACTACAAAAACGGCCTGCTCAATGGAAACTACTCAGCCTTCGATGAATATGGTTTTAAAACCGTGGAGACTACTTATAAAAACGGTTTACTCCATGGCGAGTGGAAAAAATACGACTACGATGGCTATGTCATTGAAAAAGGCCTGTATCTAAACGGTCAGCGCGATGGTAAATGGGAGTATTATTACGGACCAAATATGGAGGCCGGTGTTGAATACTACGAAAAAGGCAAAAAAACAGGAACCTGGGTGGCCTACCACATGAACGGACGCACCGCTTCCGAAATTACCTACAAAAACGATCAACCAGTTGGCACTGCCCGAAGCTGGTTTCCCAATAAGCAACTTGAGTCGATAACTCACTATAAATATGGCCTGGCCGATAGCCTTTATCAGCAGTATTACGAAAACGGCTTACTCGCTGCGGAGGGAAAGTATGAGCTCGGACTGAAAACAGGTGCCTGGAAGTATTTCCATGACAACGGCATGATCTCCGAATTGGGCAGATATTCAAAAGATAAACGAGTTGGTAACTGGAAGTCGTTTGACCAAACAGGAACACTAGTTGCAGAGGGCTCTTTTCTCGATGACCTGGAAACCGGTCAATGGTTCTATTATTATAGCACCGGAAAACTAGAATCTATTGGTAGCTATAAAAAAGGCGGGAAAGATGGGCTTTGGGGCTATTTTCATAAGAACGGTGCATCAATGAAAGAAGAGCAATGGGTGGAAGGAAGACTAATGTCCATTACTGAATACACTGATGAGCGAGGCAGAAAACACAGTTCCGGAAGCTTAAAGAACGGCTTTGGCGAGGTTATAAATTATTATGCTGATGGCACCGTGTTTTCTAAAGGAAACTATGAGCGAGGGTTGCCTAATGGCCAATGGTCTTTCTTTGATGAAAAAGGTAGAAAAATCACCTCTGGCAAACTAGTAGATGGTGTAAAAGAAGGTAGCTGGGAGGTTTTCTCGCGATCAGGTACCGTAGTAGACATTGAGTATTATAGCAATGGTGAGCTGGTGAGCACCAAAAGAGGTTTTAATTAAAACATAAGGTTACTTGCTTTGGTCGTACAGCGAATGTATCGACATTTTACCACCTTGTGTCATCTCAAATGGCTCTTATAAGGCACTACCAAGACACACAGCTTGTAGTTCACGTGGTCTATTTACATTTGTCTTATCTAAATAAACCTGAATTCGATGTAGGTAAGTAGTAAAGTATCCCCTCTTAGGACGTCATTGCGG
>NZ_DBHC01000038.1:0-12562 GCF_002296035.1 Roseivirga sp. UBA838 | reverse complement strand
CCGCAATGACGTCCTAAGGGGGACTTCCTTACATCGAACTCAGGTTACTTAAGTCGCATGGCGTATGTTTTGACATTTTGTCGCCATTTGTGTCTTCACAATTGGCCCATTTCTGGTGCTGTGAAGGCACAACTTATAGCTCAAGTGATCTATTTGTTTTTATGCGATCTAACTAAATAAATAACCCTCTAACCTTACAAGAAGAAGATTCCCGCGATGTATTGGGAATTTCGTTTAGCCTTTGAGACAGCTTCTTTGCATAGGGGGTAACAGCTGTTTATCTATTACAAGGGCGTATATCTTATCTTGTTATAGTTTTATATTTTCTTAATAACCGGCTGCAGCATCATCGCCTCTTGGGTCTGCACCAGCTTCCAGTCGGCCGACAGGCAAAACCAGTATTGCATCAACCCGGCCCATGGCTCCACCTTCATTCATGGTGTGGCCCATTTTTTTGAGTTGAGCAACCACAGCACTATCCAGGCCATTGCGCTCGTATCTTACCTGGTCGGGTAGCCATTGATGGTGAAAGCGAGGGGCTTCTACTGCCTCCTGCATACCCATTTCAAAATCGACTACATTGAGAATGGTTTGAAAAACAGAGGTGATAATCGTACTTCCACCGGGTGTTCCTACAACCATAAATAGTTTGCCATTACGGGTTACGATTGTGGGCGTCATAGAGCTGAGCATGCGTTTTCCTGGTGCAATGGCATTTGCTTCACCGCCAATTAGTCCGTACATGTTCGGTTCTCCGGGCTTAATACTAAAGTCATCCATTTCATTGTTGAGCAAAAAGCCGGCACCGCCTACAAATACTTTAGAGCCCATACCTCCATTGAGGGTAGTGGTTACGGAAACCGCGTTTCCTTCTTCGTCTACCACCGAAAGATGGGTGGTTTCTTCACTCTCATAGGCCATGGGTTGGCCGGCCTGAATTTGCGCACTTGGTGTAGCCACATTAGGGTCGAAGTTTTTCATTCGCTCGAGGGAATAGTCTTTAGACAGCAAGCCTTCTCTGGGCACATCCCAGAAATCCGGATCGCCAAGGTGCTTGGCCCTGTCGGCATAAACTCTGCGTTCGGCCTCTACCATGGCATGTACTGCAGCCACACTGTGAAAGCCCGACTTTTGTAAGTCCAGATTTTCTACGCTATTGAGAAGTTGCGCAAGCGCCACACCTCCGCTCGATGGTGGAGGCATGGAAATGAACTCATAGTCTTTGTAACTTCCCGTTATGGGCTTGCGCCACGCGGCCTCATATTGTTCCAGATCTTCCAGCGAAATCAGGCCATTGCCGCGCTCCATTTCTTCCACAATGAGTTGGGCAGTTTTTCCTTTATAGAATCCATCTCTTCCCTCATCTCTGATGCGGATTAGCGTTTCGGCCATTTCCTCATTCCTCACAGTGTCGCCTTCTTTCCACTCGCTGCCTTCATTGGCCAGAAAGAAATCGGGCAACACGGTATTGTATTCAATAAATGCCTCTCGGTTACTATTTAGTTTTCCTGCTTCACGTGCTGTTAAAGCCCAGCCATTGGCCGCTATGTCTATAGATGGTTGTACCAATTCAGCCCAACTTAGTCGTCCGTATTTCTCATGGGCAGCCGCTAGTCCAGCTACGGTTCCGGGTACTCCGGCCGCCAGGTGGCCACGGGTACTGGCTCGGTCTATTACCTCCCCATTGGCATCCAGATACATATCGCGTCCTCCGTCCAGTGGAGCTTTTTCGCGGTAATCGAGAGTAGCAATTTCGCCATTGGCCATTCGGCTTACCATAAAACCACCGCCTCCAATGTTGCCTGCTCCGGGATACACAACCGCCAGGGCAAGTTGGGTAGCAATAGCAGCATCAACAGCATTGCCTCCTTTTTGGAGAATGGATTTACCAACCTCTGAAGCCAAAGGGTGGGCTGAGACCACCATTGCTTTTTCGGTAATAAGACCTCTCTTTACGGTAGCCTTTTCTGCGGGGCCTGCACAGGCCCACAGACAAAGCACTAATACTAATGATGCTGCTTTTTTAATCATGTGACTATTTTTTACCAATGGTGTTTTCGAAAAGCTTGAAAATTCGCTTGTACTCATCTGTCCAGCTCGATGGTTCCGTAAAACCGTGGTTTTCAATAGGGTATAGGGCCATTTCCCAATTGTCTTTACCCAATTCTATAAGTCGCTGAGCCAAACGTACCACATCCTGGAAGTGTACATTGGTATCTACCATACCATGGGCAATAAGTAGGTCTCCTTGTAGTCCTTCGGCAAAATAAATGGGTGAGCTTCGTTTAAAGGCAATGGGGTCTTCTACGGGAGTGTTCAATATGTTGGAGGTGTACCCGTGGTTGTAGTGTGCCCAGTCGGTTACCGAACGCAATGCTGCTCCTGCGGCTATCACATCGGGGTGTTTGAACATAGCAAAGAGGGTGATAAATCCGCCATAGGAACCACCGTACATGCCTATTCTTCCAGCTTCGACACCGTGTTCGCGCATTAAATAACGAGCTCCATCAATTTGATCGGAAAGATCTTTACCTCCCATATGTCTGTAAATACCCGTTCTCCAATCTCTTCCATACCCGGAACTAGCTCTGTAGTCGATATCCAGCACGGTATAGCCTTTGGCCATGAGCATGTTATTGAACATAAACTCCCTAAAGTAGGTGCTCCACCAGAAGTGTACATTCTGGAGGTAACCGGCTCCGTGTACAAATATTACGCCTGCTCCATTGGGGTTTTGAGGCTTGTATAGCCTGGCATGTACATCGGCTCCATCTTCTGCCTTAAAGGTGATTACCTCCGGTTGATGCCAGTCGTATTGCTTAAAACCATCGCGAAGACTTTCGGTAAGTTTTTTAGGTTTTGCTCCGGGCTTATTGTCCTGAACATAAAGTTCGGTGGGTTGGTCGATGTATGAGTATTCAATAGCCAGGGTTTTTTCATCGGGAGAAAGGGTTACGTCATTTCCACCGTCAACCGAAGTGATTTGGGTTGGGGTTCCTCCACGTACTGGCAATGAGTAGAAGTGTCTTATGCCCGGGTGTTTCATATTGGCATGGAAGTACCACTTGCTGCCGTCAGATGAAAGGAAAGGGTTGTATACCTCAAAATTGCCGTTGGTCAATTGCTTGGTTACTCCATTAGACAAATCGTGAATGTATAGGTGAGAGTATCCTGTTTTCTCTGACTGGAAGTATATGGTTTTATTATCGGGTAAGAAACCAAATGTGCCTGAGAAAGACTCACTACCTATTCCCGGGCCGGCAATCCATGCCTCATCTCTTTGACGGTCTATAGTAATCAGGTCGCCTGTTTCAGGAATAAGGCGCATAATCCAACGGTCTTTGTTATCGTGTGCTCCAAAGTGAGCCACAGCATATTTGCCATCGCCAGACCAGATGATATCGTTGCCCGATACATTTCGGGGTTCTTCTTTCCATTCTTTATCCGGATAGTCTTTCACATAGTCAGGCAAATCGGTAATACCCGGCAGCTTCATTTTGTCTACCATATAAAAGGTGTCTGCGGCTATGTTGTATATACCTATTTCGGAGTAGCCTTGCTCACCGCCTACCTTGGGCCGAGTGTTAATGTCGGTGGTATAACCGCTAGAGGTTACATAGTTTGGTACAATCGTGTTTTTAGCTCCATTTTCCGGAGAATGATAAACCATAAAGCTCACAAAACGGCCATCAGGCGAGAGTTGAATATTTCTTACATTTCTCAACTCAATGGTGCTGCGTCTGTCTTCCGACTGTCCAAAGTCGCCACCAAAGAAACCGGAAAAGTTTCTGCGAGGTCTTCTTCTCTGTTCGGCCAAATATTCTGATGTGTTCAACTGGTCATCGCGCAGCCAATTGTCTTGCTCTCTGTTGCCTTCCGATCTGCCAATGTTTCTGGAAGAACCATTGTCTTCATCGGGGTTGCGCTCAATAAGGAAGTTAGTCAGTTGCTTCATTAAGCCTGTTTCAGTATCGATGCTGAAAAGGTTGTCATCGGCAATGAAGGTAATGATGTGATCCTTGTGAAAACGCGGATTCGATTCACGCGAGTTGGTTGCGGTGAGTCGTGTTTCTTTATCAGACTTTAGTTCCTTAATGTAAATATCACCGCCCTTTGCATATACAATTTTGGTTTTGTCGCTATTGAACTCGTAGCTGGAGGGCCAACCATCGCTGGTATCTTCAATGGCTTCGGCTTCACCACCGTTCTTACTGATTTTGAAGGCAGAAGAACGTCCGTCAGCATCCGGGTCCCAGTAAAAATAAATGTTCTTGCTGTCTTTAGACCAGCTTACCCGCGAAGGTGAGGTGCCGATAAATTTTTCGGGCGCCTGCATGATCTCCTCTACTGTGAGTTGCGATAGTGGCTTGGTTTGGGCACTTAGCCATACCGCGCAAATAAAAAGCAAACTAAAAAGTCCGAATTTTCTCATGTCTCAAATAATCTTTAACGTGATTGTCAAACATAAATAAAATGCCCGCAAAATAGACCTTAAATTGTGGTGGATGGTTAAATCTTGTTTCGTCCCCATCTGGGACAACTTGTCCAAATATGGTACATCACCGGGCTTTGGTGTAAAACCGTTTGTGCCTTTCGAACCTCGCTCATAACTTTTTGCCTTTTGGCACAGTTAAAGCTGTTATTGAGGAACATTCGTGAGTTATGACAAAGAGAATACTGGTAGTAGAAGATGACCAAAGCACGCTGAAGGCCGTAAAGTTCCTCCTAAGCGATTATTATGAAGTGGTGACGGCCGGAAATGGGGCAGAGGCTATGGAGTGGCTGAGCGACAGCGACTTACCAGATTTGATTATCACTGATATAGAAATGCCGCGTATGTCGGGGCTTGAAATGATTGAGGCATTGGACGATGATCTTCGATTTAGCCAGGTACCGGTTATTGTAATGAGTTCCAATTGCTATAAAGACAGTTGTCTGGAGCGTGAATACGCCAACTATTACGGATGTCTGGATAAGCCTTTGGTGCCTTCAGAATTATTGCTCAAAATAGAAAAGGTCTTTCTGGCCAAAGCTTCTTAGCCTTCTTCCATTTCTTTCAAATAGCGGTATATACTTGATTTGCCAATTCCCAGCTTTTTAGCTACTAGCAGCACGTTGTTATCGTACTTGTCTAAAAAGTGCCTGATAATTTTGAAGGTATAATCGCGAAGAGTCATTTCTTCAAACAAAAACTGTCCTTCTTTTTGCAAGCTGTTAAAGGTGATGTCTTCAGCTTCAATCTCATTCTCTTCACACATAACCGCTGCTAACTCTACCACCGACTTCAACTCGCGCACATTGCCCGGAAAGGGGTATGAGATAAGTTTGTTTTGAGCTTCCTTACTCATTTTTACAGCTCCAAGCTTATTTTCTTTTGCAAATTGCCTGAGCAGGTGCTTGGCAATTAGAATAACGTCCTGACCACGCTCTCTAAGTGGAGGTAGCTCAATAGGAATACCCAACAAACGATAGTAGAGGTCTTCTCTGAAATTGCCCTGTTTTACTTCTTCGGCAAGGTCGCGATGAGTGGCTACGATTACACGTACATCGAACTTCACTACTTCGTTTCCACCAACCCGGGTTAGTTCTCTTTCCTGAAGCACGCGCAATAGTTTGGCCTGCAGGTTGATGTCCATCTCCCCAATTTCATCTAAGAAAAGTGTTCCGCCATCGGCTTCTTCAAATTTCCCTTTCCTTCGAGCCAATGCACCGGTAAAAGCTCCTTTCTCATGACCAAATAGCTCACTTTCAATCAGGTTTTCCGGAATGGCAGCAATATTGACTGCCACAAAGGGTTTCGATTTTCTGTCTGAATTGTGGTGTATGGCTTTGGCTACAACTTCTTTTCCCGTACCTGTTTCTCCTGTAATACTCACGGTAATATTGGTCTTTACCGCCTTGTTCATCATTTTAAACACCCTTTTTATAGCCGGGCTTTCTCCAATGATGGTATTCTCGAACTCGTATTTTTGATTGAGTTCTTCTTTAAGTGTGGTGATTTGTTGGGTAAGAGACGACACGCGCTTGGCATTGTTAATGGCATTGAGCAGCCGGTCTTTGGTCTCATTGTCTTTGGTTATATAGTCATAGGCCCCATGCTTTAACAGGGTCACAGCCGTATTGATACTTTCTTGTGAAGACACCACAATGACCTGAATTTCGGGGTCGTATTTTTTTATGGCCTGTAGTACCTCTTTGCCCGAAATATCGGGGAGAGAATAGTCTAGTATAACTACTTTGGGGTTTTCATGAAGATTGTCGATGCAAGACTTGCCATCTTCAAAGGCGTGTACTACATGGTCTGGGTTTAGTTCGGCTATGTAACGAACCAATTTCATGTATAAGGGGTCGTCTTCGACCACAAAAATGCGCACCGTTTCGGGTGTATAATTCATGTGTTAACTATCTGGCTGTAGAGAAATGTATAAATAATTTCACGTTTGTTCGGCATCAAGCACTAAGAATTATACCACTCAGCTTTGGTTTAGTTTTCATTATTGCCTGCTTTGCCTCTTTACTAAACGAGGGCTTTTTGCCTTAACTTTTTACAGTTCAGGTAGCGAATATAAGGACTGCCCAAAAGCTTTTTAATTATTTTTGGACGAAATATACACTTAACCCTTCAAAATGATAATTGCGGCAAACCCCGACCAATTGGTGAAGCCTCGTAAAGGAGAAACCCGAGTAGGAGAAACCATGATTTTCTTAAAAGCCAAAGACTGGCAGGCTGCTTTGGGTAAACTCAAAAAAGAGGTTCGGTTCTGTTTAATCGGTATTCCGGAATGTGTGGGAGTAATGGGCAATCATGGCCGACCAGGAACTCAACATGCCTGGGATTGTTTTCTTAGGGCTTTTTGCAATATACAAAGCAACCGGTATCTCCGTGGCAATCAAATATGTGTGCTGGGAGCTGTGAATATTGACGCTATTCAGGAAAAGGCCGATGCGCTCGATTCCGCATCGGACTATTATTTTCAGAAACTGCATTTGCTTTGTGAAGAGGTAGACGAGATGGTTGAAAATGTACTTACCGAGGTGAAAGCTGCAGGGCTTATTCCCATTGTAATTGGCGGAGGGCACAACAATAGTTACCCCATAATAAAGGCTTGTGCGGCCGTGGCTCACAAAAAGAAAGTAAATGCCATTAACCTGGATGCACATGCCGATTTTCGGGCACTGGAAGGGAGACATAGCGGCAATGGTTTTTCGTATGCACGGCAGAAAAAATGCCTGAATCGTTACTTTGCCTTTGGTCTGCATCAGTCGTACAACAGTGAGAATATGCTGAAATCGATGGATGCGGACGAGCAGGTGAAGTATTCTTTTCTCGAAAATATTACCTACCTGGAAAGTATGTTGGCCGATGCTGTTTCTTTTGTTGTTGACGATATGATAGAGTGTGGTATTGAAGTAGACATGGATGCTATTCGTATGATGCCCAGCAGCGCTATGTCACCATCGGGAGTTTCGCTCGAACAGGCCAGGCTTTTTGTTCGACAGTGTGCTAAGAGTCTTAGCCCTGCGTATTTGCATTTGCCCGAAGCAGCTCCTAACGAGGAGTCCGAAAAACTGATGGTGGGTAAGGCGCTGAGCTATCTGGTGGCCGATTTTGTAAAGGCTATCGTTCACCGATAATTGGTCGATGGAATCGGGTTATCGGTCTGGTTTATGAATCCTTAGTCTGTCCTTTCGGGTATATGTGCACATCGGTTAAACGTAAATGACTATGCGATACATTATTTTCTTTGGACTTCTTATGCTCACTGTTCCATCGCTCAAGGCTCAGAAAATATCCACGCTAGAGATTGTGGGAGTATTGAATAAAAACCAGGCAGAGGCGGAATATTACTACCGCAATAACTGGAAAGTACTGAGGGAGCAGGCCTTAAAAAGCAATTACATTGATAGCTTTGAGTTTATGATTGCCGGGCCTGAAGATGGAAAGCCGGGACATATTGTACTCTTGACTACCTATGCCAACAGAGAACAGTATGAAAAGGCCGAAGAGAATTTTGGCAAACTCATTGAAGCTTTGGGAGGTATAAAGCTGCTCAATGACAAGAAACCGGCAGACTTTAGAAAGTTTATCTATTCGCGAAGTGAGCTGGTTTCCGAAAGTAAACTATAAGTAACCCATGGCCTCCGGTATCTCGTCTATGAGCTGAAAGATAGGCAATGAATCTTTAGTCATAGTTGTACTGCGCATTGCAAAGGCCATGGGTTAATGGTTAGTCTTCTATAATTACTATTTTTTCAATTTTATCGCCTTGTCGTATGTCGTCAATCACCTCCAGACCTTCATAGACCTTACCAAAGCAGGTGTGGTTTCTGTCGAGGTGAGAGGTGTTTTGTCGGCTATGACAAATAAAGAACTGTGAACCGCCTGTGTTACGACCGGCATGAGCCATAGAAAGCACACCACGGTCGTGGTATTGGTTGTCTCCGTCTAACTCACAGTCTATTGAGTAACCAGGTCCGCCATTGCCAATGCCATTGGGACAACCACCTTGTATTACAAAGTTGGGAATTACACGGTGAAAGGTAAGGCCATCGTAAAAGCCTTTTTTAGAAAGGTCTACAAAGTTTTTTACGGTATTGGGAGCGTCTTTCTCATAAAACTCCACTTTCATTAGTCCTTTCTCGGTATGAATTTCTGCTGTCATTGCTTTTTGTTTTATTTAGAACAAAAGTAAACATCAGAGAGAATGTTCAGGCTATCTAACCATACGAAAATCAAATTGATGAATTTTTACCCGCCTTTTCTTGGGGCGGGTATTCGTGTAAACCACATTGCCCCAGATTTTAAAAAGGCGGTTGTGAGCATGAAGCTCAGGTGGTGGAACCGAAACCTGGTAGGGGTGCATTTTGGTGGTTCGCTCATGGCCATGTCAGATGCCTTTTACATGTTGCTCATTTTGCAAAATTTGGGTAAAGAATATATCGTATGGGACAAAGCATCTACCATTCGCTTTAAAAAACCGGGTAGGGGAAAAGTAACCTGTGTTTTTGAGATTAACGATGCCCTTGTAGAGCAGCTTAGATCAGAGGCCGATACGCATGGAAAGACTGAGATTGTGCTTCCTCTCGAAATTACAGACGAAGAAGGCGATGTGGTGTGCGAGTTGGATAAGACTATTTATGTGAGGAAGAAAGAAGTCAGAAATTAACCAGAATAACCTCGGTATCTGCTCTCAGTAAAGATTATCGCCTCAGCGGGAATGACTGGTAGATTAGTTATTAAAATGATATAAGAAGATAAATTCCCCTGTAAAGGCAGGTTTAGGATTGTCTTTAATTTCCAGTGTAACGTTCAGTTGGCACTTGGTAATTCCTCTCAGATCGGCCAGACTACTTAGCTTTACGCGCAAACGTACCTCAGAATTTACCAATACCGGTTGGTTAAACTTCAGTTTCTCAATGCCATAGTTGATCATCATTTTAATATTGTTGATCTCAGCAATCTGCTCCCATAGGTAGGGAAGTAAAGAAACGGTAAGGTATCCGTGGGCAATGGTGCCTCCAAAAGCACCTTCCGACCTGGCTCTATCTTCATCAATATGAATCCACTGATGGTCTATAGTTGCATCGGCAAATGCATTAACCCTCTCCTGATCTACCTTTAGATAATCAGAAACTCCCAACTCTTTGCCAACGTAGGCTTCAAACTCTTTATGGCTATTGATGACAAGTTTAGACATAGTAGCTGTTTTTCGAGGTCAAGATATAAAATACCTCAAATGTAATCGTATATAAAATTCAAAAATAGCAGGCTCATTTCCTTCATTTTTTTACATGGATTGTACATTACCAGACCTGTGTATAGGGGCGATCCAATCACTCCAAACCAAAGGGAGGTATGCAATGCATGCCTTACTTTTTGAATATGAGTAAATTAGAAGTTTAGTGTAAGCTGTTGACCTGCTTTTGCCAACTCTCCTTGCTCACCTTCAAAATTACTCAGTGTAACACCCAATAAGCGCACCCCAATTTCGAAATCGGCAGGATCTATATTGTCCAAAATACTGAAGGTGTGCTGTGCAATGTCTTCCAGCGTTGCCAGAGGCTTTTCATAGGTTTGGCTTCTGGTTATTTGCCGGAAATCGCTGAACTTAACCTTTAGGGTAAGTGTCTTTCCCCATTTGTCAGCTTTTTTCAGGCGGTTATAAACGGTGAGTATAATGGAGTCCAGTGCCATTTTTAAATCGGTGGGTTCTTTCAAGTCATGATCAAAAGTGTTTTCAGCTCCCAGCGATTTTCTGATTCTGTTTGGGTTTACTGGCCGCTCATCGTTGCCCCGAACAATATTGTAGTAAAAGGCACCGCTTTTGCCGAAATTGGCCATGAGCGCTTCCTTGCTCCACGCTTTCAGACTTTTGCCATCAACAATGCCAAGGTTTTTCATTTTCTGTGCAGTTACTTTTCCTACTCCAAAGAACTTTTCAATAGGCAACTGCTCTAAAAATAGCGTCACTTTTTCCGGGCCCACCAAGGTGAGTCCGTCAGGCTTGTGGTAATCGCTGGCAATCTTGGCTATGAATTTATTAATTGATATACCCGCAGAAGCGGTAAGGCCCGTCTTAGCTTTTATTTCCTGTTTAATGGCTTTGGCAATAAGTGTGGCCGATGCCATGGCCTTTTTGTTATGGGTTACGTCCAAAAAAGCCTCGTCAAGAGAGAGGGGTTCTATAAGGTCGGTGTACGATTCAAAAATACTCCGTATTTGCATAGAAACTTCCTTGTATCGCTCAAACCGGGGTTTTACAAAGATAATCTCAGGGCACTTTCGGTAGGCCAGAGCAGAGGGCATGGCCGATCTTACTCCAAATTTTCTGGCTTCATAGCTCGCAGCCGCTACTACTCCGCGTTCCCTGCTTCCGCCCACTGCCACAGGCTTGCCACGCAGCTCCGGATTATCGTTTTGTTCTACCGAAGCAAAGAAGGCATCCATATCTACATGGATAATTTTGCGGAGTGTTTTAGAGGCTTTTTCCACGTTGTTGCCGAATTTAGCACCGAAAAGTTAAACTTTGTTGTATCTCAAAGGTTCTGTTTGCGTAACATGAAAAGGTCCAAAAAGATTTTTGTAGCAGTAGGTTTAGTGTTTATTGTAGCTACCATTATTGTGGGCTACGACATTTCCAGAAAGACTTCTTTTCCGGGGTCGAAGAAATACCTGAAAGAGTCTATAGCTCCATCGGATATTGACACTGCTCAAAACAAAGACATGGCGGACACTCTTAAATTGAACTAGGTGAGTAAAGAATCTAAAAGCGGTAAAAAGGTTAATGTTGACCAAATAGACCTGGAAAGAATGGGGGAGATGACGACCCCAAACCCCGGTACCATTGCTTTTCCGCACACGGTTGGTAGTGCACTGATTAAACCGGAAGATAAGGGTAAAATTAAAGGTAGAGCACTTTCGGCCATGTATGACCAAACCGATATGGACATGAAGCAGATCTACGAGCAAATGCAACTGCTCGCAGAACAGGCCAAAACCATACAGAACCGTGTAACGGTATCAGAGCGAATTTATCAGGCCAAAATGAGCTTCGACCCCATTATTGGAAGAACCTACCATTTGTATCAGAAAAAAGATGGTACGGATACGCTTTCGTTGATAGCTCCTGAAGAGTGGGGTAGCCGAAGCCCCTATGAATTTATAGCTACGGTAAAACTACTGGCCGACCACACTTGGGAAGTACTTAAAGAAGGAGAGAGAGGGCTTTAAAAAAAATGTCCCGTTTCAAAGAAACAGGACTTGGAAGTTTTTATTAAAAAGTAGAGTGTCTTAAGTGTTGCTTGAATTTACACATTATTTTGGAAATTCAAGTAAATCTTGTCTTTTATGAGAAAAGACCGTTCACTTCAAGGTCTACTTTTTCCAGCACGTAAGCGTAATCTTCTACATTATTTACAAAATCCAGGTGGTTCACGTCAATAATGAGCAGCTTTCCCAGGTCGTAGCTGCCAATCCACTCTTCGTAATGCTTGTTAAGGTTTTTGAGGTATTCAAGGCGAATAAGCTCTTCATAGTCACGTCCTCTTTTCTGAATGTTGGCCACCAGTTTGGGAATGTCAGCCTTTAGATAAATAAGTAAATCAGGTGGCTGCACGTGTTTAATCATAGACTTGAACAAGTCCAGATAATTGTTGTAGTCGCGTTGCGAAATGTAGCCAGACTTATAAAGGTTAGCGGCAAATATATAGCAGTCTTCGTAAATAGTTCTGTCCTGTATGGTGCTACCTTCTGACTCTCTGATTCGTGCTACCTGATTAAACCTGCTATTGAGAAAATAGACCTGCAAATGAAAGCTCCAGCGGGTCATGTCTTCATAAAAATCCTTCAGGTAAGGGTTGTCATCTACCGACTCTAACTGAACGTCCCATCGGTAATTTTTGCCCAGCATTTTAGCCAATGTGGTTTTACCAGACCCAATATTTCCTGCAATAGCTACGTGCATTATTCCATCTTTTTTTACGGTTACTCATTTAGATCGCACTTGTTAGATCCAGTATACTAGCCACAAGCTGTGTCCTCACAGCGTCTTTTAACAGCCAT
>NZ_DBHC01000034.1:0-99294 GCF_002296035.1 Roseivirga sp. UBA838 | reverse complement strand
CGGCATGACGTTCTTTTCGTACATCGAACTCAGGTTTTTTTAATAACATCTCTACCTATTTAGCCTGCATGCTCAATCCGCTACAAACTGCAGTTGAAGTAAGCCATTTGGTGAAGACTCCAATGTATGTGGTAAGGTACTGCATGAGGAAACTCTGTCTCGTTCCTCTTTAGCTCTAAACGACTCCCACGGGTTGACGAATCACTTTTTCTGGAAGATGGATAAAACAGGAAAAGCTTTAAAATGGGTGGAGATGGCTAAAGCTACCTAAGACTTCTTTACATTGCCCAATACCTGCATGGTTTCCAACGAAGGACTTTCGCTCCCTCCCTTGGGCTCTACCGTTACGGCAAAAGCAGCCGATTGAGCAATGCGCTTCATTTTCACCAAGCCCTCAGCATTCCAATCGAACACCCCGGCATCTACCGGCTGACCGTCTACTATAGCCCAGAGTTGATACTGCTTGTCGGCAGCCAACTCTTGCAGGTTGACTATATTCAGATAGAGCTCTTCAGTGGTTTCGTTCCAGTATACATCGGCATAAGCCTCTTTGGCATTGTCAGTGCCTGCCATACCAATTCTTCTGAAGTTGGGATTGCTCAAAATTCCGAAATCTGTCTCCAGCTGATCGAGCTTTTGATTGACCTGATTGTACTGTTCGGCCATCTGCGAGTTACTGGCCAGTAATTGTGCATAGGCCTGGCTGCTCGACTTCCACTTGCTGCGGTAGTCGATGGCCAGATAACCGCTTACCAAAGCCAACACAAGCGAAGCTGCTACTGCATACTTCCAGCCCTGGGAGGCTGGTAAGGAAACTACTTTTGGAGTATCCTGCCGGGTTGTCGGTTGTTCTGCAGAAGGCGCAGTCTGCTCATCGATTTTATCGAGAATAGCCTTTTTCATTTCAGGTTTGGGAGCCACCTGAGTAGCCATAGCCATATCTTCAAAAGCCTTCTCAATAGCATTGAGCTCGGCTTTCACTTCCGGATACTTGGCCATAACAGCCTCCACTTCTCTCATTTCCTCTGCAGAGAGCTCGTTGAGCGCATAGGCCTCAAGTATTCCTGACGATATGTATTCTTCTATATTCACGGCTAAGCCAGCTTTTTTCTCATATGTTTTAGGGCAGAGCGCAGCCTGGATTTAACAGTACCTAAAGGTATGTCATATTCTTCAGCAATTTCTGTGTGAGTGAACCCTTCGAAATATACCTTCTCCAGAATGAACTTCTGTTCTTCTACCAAGTCGTTTAATAAGGCACGCACCCCTATTCCATCGGTGTGCATTTCGGTGCTGTTGCGGCTGTCGACTCTATATACGTAGTCATCCATTGAGTCGGTTTTAGACGACCTGGAAATTTCTTTCGACCGCAGTTTATCGATAGCGGCATTCCGGGTAAGGTTCATCATCCAGGTAAAGAACCTGCCTCTGGAAGCATCGTACTGATCGATTTTATTCCAAATTTTCATGAAGACATCCTGAAGAACTTCTTCAGAGATGTCATCATCTTTTATAATTCTTGAAGCCACCCCCAAAAGTGCTGCGCTGTACTTATCATAAAGATAAGCCATGGCATTTTTGTCCCGATCCTTCAGCCGAAGCACCAGTTCACTTTCTTCCATATGTTGGGGAGTGGCTTTGATTTACTTCATGAATTAAAGGTGAATTACTTCGTCATAAGCTGCTGCGGTGGCTTCCATAACAGCCTCAGACATGGTTGGGTGAGGGTGTACCGATTTAATGATCTCATGACCTGTAGTTTCCAGCTTTCTGGCAGCTACCACTTCGGCAATCATTTCGGTTACGTTGGCGCCAATCATGTGGGCACCCAGCCACTCACCGTATTTGGCATCGAAAATCACTTTTACAAAACCATCGGGCACTCCTCCTGCCTTGGCCTTACCTGAAGCAGAGAATGGGAATTTGCCCACTTTCACTTCATAACCGGCTTCCTTAGCTGCTTTTTCAGTATAGCCTACAGAGGCAATTTCGGGCTGGCAATATGTACAACCCGGAATGTTGTTGTAATCCAAAGGTTCTACGTGTTGACCGGCAATTTTTTCGACACAAATAATTCCTTCGGCCGAAGCTACGTGTGCCAGAGCTGGCCCATGCACTACATCGCCAATGGCATATACTCCGGGAATGTTGGTTTTGTAATAGTCGTCTACCAGAATTTTACCTTTATCGGTAGCCACACCTACATCTTCCAGACCAATGCCTTCAATATTTGTGCTTATACCTACGGCTGAAAGTACCACATCGCACTCAAGAGTCTCGTCACCTTTCTTGGTTTTCACCGAAACTTTGCAAGTTTTTCCTTTGGTATCTACGGCCGTTACTTCGGCATTGGTCATGATCTTCATGCCTGCCTTTTTATAGGTTCTTTCGAGTTGTTTCGATACTTCTTCATCTTCTACCGGAACAATTCGATCCATATACTCAACAATGGTTACTTCAGTGCCAATGGAGTTATAGAAGTAGGCAAACTCTACCCCAATAGCTCCTGAACCAACTACCACCATAGATTTTGGCTGTTTTTCTAAAGACATAGCCTGACGGTAGCCAATAATTTTCTTGCCATCGATTGGCATGTGGGGCAATTCTCTTGCACGGCCTCCGGTGGCTACAATTATATGCTCGGCAGAGTAGTCAGTCTTAGACCCGTCTTCGGCTGTTACTTCTACTTTCTTTCCGGCTTTGAGCTTTCCGAAACCTACTATATGATCAATTTTATTTTTCTTGAAAAGGAAGTTGATCCCTTTGCTCATACCATTGGCAACATCACGACTTCTTTGCACCATGGCTCCAAAATCGGCAGAGGCTTTATCTACCTTAATTCCGTAGTCGCTGGCATGCTGAATATATTCGAATACCTGAGCACTTTTGAGCAGTGCTTTTGTGGGAATACAGCCCCAGTTCAAACAAATTCCGCCCAGTTCTGCTTTTTCTACCACACCTACTTTCATGCCGAGTTGTGAGGCTCTGATTGCTGCCACATAACCGCCCGGTCCACTTCCAATAACTATTAAGTCGTACTTTGTTGCCATAATTTTACTTTACCTGTTTTTGGGAAGGGCAAAGTTAATCCAAATCCAGTCACATCAAAACCAGGAAATTGGAGGAGTAAAGGCTTTTGGCTTTATTTGAAACTCTAAACTGACAAGAACATTTTTTGAAAAAAAATTGATAACAAATACACTATGGGTTTATTAACTGGAAAAACGGCTCTGGTAACCGGAGCATCGAAAGGCATTGGGAAAGCCATTGCTACAAAATTTGCTCAGGAAGGCGCCAATGTGGCTTTTACCTACTTATCTAGCGTAGAAAAAGGACAGGCACTTGAACAAGAGCTTGCTGCTTTTGGCACCAAGATTAAGGGCTTCCGATCGAATGCCGCGGAGTTTGCTGCTGCAGAGCAACTGGTGAATGATATTGTAGCTGAATTTGGCAGCCTCGATGTAATTGTGAACAATGCGGGAATTACCAGAGATAACCTGTTGATGCGAATGACCGAAGAGATGTGGGACGAGGTAATGAACGTGAACCTAAAATCTTGCTTCAATACGGTTAAAGCAGCTACCCGAACACTAATGAAACAAAGGGGTGGTTCTATTATTAATATCACTTCTGTGGTGGGCATAAAGGGCAATGCCGGACAGGCTAACTATGCGGCTTCCAAAGCAGGAATTATAGGTTTTACCAAATCGGTTGCACTTGAGCTCGGTTCCAGAGGAGTACGCTCCAATGCTGTGGCCCCGGGTTTCATAGAAACAGAAATGACTGACGCACTTGACGAAAAAACTGTTCAGGGCTGGAGAGATGCCATTCCTCTTAAGCGAGGTGGTAGTCCGGAAGATGTGGCTAATGCTTGTCTATACCTGGCTTCTGATCTATCGGCATATGTAACCGGCCAGACATTGGTGGTTGACGGAGGTATGCTCACCTAAGCACCGCTTATCAAATCATTGCAATTTTCATCATCGGTTGATGACCAAATTTCGCTCGAATGCGTTATTATGGCATCAACCGATTTTCATTCCATACTAAAAGCCATTGCGTAGTCTTCTGCTATTTCTGAGTAAAGTCACCTTACAGACAGACGCTTCTCCATGGTTCATTCCGCTTTGTCTGATAGCGGGGTTTAGCTATGGCTTTATCCTTTATTCCAAAAAAAGCCCCTGGAGCAGGAGTATTAACTACGCACTCTTGATTCTTAGAGCGGCTGCCGTGGCTTTAATCTGCTTTTTTCTTCTGGGGCCCCTGCTCAATCAGGTAACCTATCTGGAAGAAATGCCAATTGTAGTTGTGGCCATCGATGATTCTGCCTCCATAAAAGACGCTTATGATTCGACCGATTTTACAAGCATAAGAAACCAGATAGAATCTTTGTTTAACACCCTAAACCAAAGTGACTATGATGTTCGGCTTAGGGGCTTAAACGGCTACTTAGGTGGCATAGAAGAGCTTTCCTTTTCGGCAGAATCCACCAACCTGCATGGAGTACTGCAAGGAATAAGACAAGACTTTGAACAACAGAACCTTACGGCCACAGTATTGGTAAGTGATGGTATACACAACTATGGCAGTTCTCCTCAGTTTCTTACCCTCAATTACCCTGTGTTTAGCCTGGCCCTTGGCGATACCATTCCTGAGCAGGATTTGAGCATCAAGCGACTCAACTATAACAAAATAGCCTACCAGGGCAACCGCTTCCCCTTAGAGGTGGATCTATACAACAATGGCTATGTGGGTGAGGAGGTTTTTGTTGATGTGTTGCGCAATGAGCAGGTGGTAGAAAGTAAATCGGTAACTATAAGAGGCGATCGGGAGATTAATACTGTTTCATTTTTACTAGATGCCGAAACATTGGGCATTGAAAGCTACAGGGTTTCTGTACGCCCCAAGGCAAATGAAAGCTCAGTGAGTAACAATTCTCGCACAGCATTTATTGAAGTGGTTGACAGTGAACAACGCATTTTAATTGCGGCTGCCGCACCGCACCCCGATATCAAAGCACTGCGAGCGGTTATAGAAAGCAAAGAGGGGGTTGAGGTTGATATTTTTATTGAGGGAATAGCACAAGAAACTCCCGAAGGGCCGTACGACCTGATTGTTTTACACCAACTGCCCCAAATAACTGATATGCCCAATTGGTTGAGTGCCTGGATAAGCCAAACCAATACCTTTTATATTACCGGAGTTGAAGACCTTAACACGGTGAATGCACTCAATCCGGTATTGGCCTATAACAACTTCGGTCAGTCAGACGCTGTATCGCCTAACTTTAACCCCAATTTTGAACTTTTTAACATAAACCAGGAACTGCTCTACCGTGCCGGTAACTATCCACCTGTGAGAGCTCCATATGGCAATTTTGAAATAAAAGCCAATGCAAGTGTTTATCTCTACCAGAAAGTTGGCAGTGCGCAAACCAGCCGCCCATTGCTTACTGTGCTCAATGGAGACGATACCAAGTCGGCCGTTTTTTCGGGGGCGGGCTTTTGGAAGTGGCGTCTTCAGGAAAACGGTCAGTTCGAAGAGAGTAAGTTGTTTGATGAATTGTTTGGAAAGTTGATTCAGTTTTTAGCCACTAAGGACGATAAACGCAACTTTCGCATTAACACCACCCAAGAGAGCTACTTCAACACGGAAGTGATTGAGTTCAATACAGAAGTATATAATCAGCTGTATGAAAAGGTGTATGACTACAGCATAGACCTGCAACTAACCAATGCGGCAGGCGAAACGGAAGAGTATAATTTTGTGAACTCCCCAACCGAAAATTTTAAAATAAGAGGGCTGGAGCCGGGCGTATATCGCTATACGGCCAACACCAGTCTGGCCGGCAAGCGAGAAACAGCCGAGGGCACTTTTTCCGTGCAGGCCCTGCAGTTGGAAGATATAGACCTAACGGCCAATCATCAGCTACTAAGGAATATTGCCAAAAATTCGGGAGGCCGGTTTTATCTGCTGGCGAACTACGAAGATGCCCTGCGGCAGATCGATGAACTCGATGCGCGGCCAATATCGAGGGCTAACGAAAAGCTCAACCCAATCATTAACAACCCGTGGTGGCTATACCTGCTGCTTGCCCTATTTTCGCTGGAATGGTTTACCCGTAAATATCACGGCAGCTATTAAGTCCCACCGCCCACACCTGCCAATGTCAATTTTTTCTTGATTTTTTTATTGAAAAAACTAATGTTTTAGTTTATTTGTATATGCGCACTAAATCATTAGTTACTTACCTAACTCTTTTGTTGATCACCCTCTCCTGCGATATGTCGGCTACGAGAGAAGAAGCAGATGAGTACCTTCAACAAGGAATGTACGAAGCAGCCGTTGCAACTTATGATCGGGTGATAAGGCTTGAGCCGGAAGATGCTTTTTCGATCTTTAACCGTGCCACTGCCAAAGAAAAATTAGGCCTGTACGATGAAGCCTATGACGATTACACACTTCTGGTGAATCGTCAGAAAAACACCCGCCTGAGTATGCTTGGCCGTTCCAGATGCCTGTTTGAAATGGAGAAATATGAGTATGTAGTATTCGATATGAACACCTTGCTTAAAGGAGATCCGAACAATATGGAGGCCCTGGAGTTGAGAGGGCGCTCGTATGTAAAGTTGGGTAAAAACCGTAGCGCCATTGCCGATTTAACCAGGGTAATTGATGAGGATCCACAAAACGTACAGGCCATTATTAGCCGGGGAGCTGCCTATGCCCGAGGTTCTGCAGGCAGTGCTGCCATTGTAGATTTTGACCGTGCCATTCGGCTGGACCCAACCTTGCCCATACCCTATTTTAATAAAGCCATGGTATTTTTTGTCTATGAAAATTACGAAGCTGCCATAGAAACTTTTAATAAAGCCATTGAACTTAACCCAAAATATGCCGAGGCCTACACACGAAGAGGTATGGCCAAATATCAGTCGAAAAAGTATGGTTTGACAGGAGCCTGTGAAGACTTTAAGATGGGCGATGAGCTAAAAGACCCGCTGGCTACCGAATATATAAATGAGTATTGCAAATAATGTCCGGATGGGCTATTCTCGAAAAAAAAGCGAGATATGCTCAAAAGACTACTCAGAACCGGCAAACACTCTGCCTCAATAAACATTGGTCTACTCCTCTTTAGAGTGGGTGCTTCGGCCATGATGATTACCCACGGATGGGGTAAGTTTGAACGTGTAATTAATGGAGATTTTCGCTTTGGAGACCCGCTAGGCATAGGCGTGGAGGCTTCTTTAATTTTGGCCGCCTTTGCCGAATTTGTATGCTCCGTTTTGGTGATACTCGGCCTAACTACACGGCTAGCGACAATTCCGCTAATCGTTACCATGCTGGTGGCCTGGCAAGTGGCTCATGCCGATGACCCGTTTAGCTCTCAGGAGAAAGCGGTCTTTTACCTACTTTCCTTTCTAACCATTCTCATTACAGGCCCCGGGAAGTACTCTCTGGATCAGAAGATTTTTGGGAAATAGCCAGTTCTTCGTCAATCAGGGCCAGGGTTTCACGAATATCTTCGAGCACCTGCTCAAAGCTGTATTTGGTACTGGCCTTGTAAGATGCCCCAAACTGTATCAGATGTTTGAACTTATCGGCCTGCACTGCCCGAAGAAACTCTCTTTGAGTGCTTGCTGCTGCACGCCCGTACTGAAAGCCTAAGACAAAGGGAAACTGTTCTTCTACATACGAAATCATCTTTAGCCTCACATGCTCAGAGTCTATGTCAGTCCAGGTATTTACCAACTCAAAACCATTTTCATATAAGCCGATAATCTTAGTGGTTAGGGAGTCGTTGCCGATGATTCGTGTAGAACCCACACTCTTCATTTCCTGATAGGTAATGTCGTTACTGCTGAACGGTACGTAGTTGAGCAAAGAAACCACCCATACCACCGTGGAGTCGGAATATTCTGCAGGGGTATTAACGAGCAGCTTTTGAGCATTTTTCAGCTGACCTTCCAACTGCTTAATGCCTTGGTGCAGAATGGTACTATCTACTACCAAATTGGCCTTAAAGCTCTTAAGCAAGTCTTTTTGTTGCCGTTGCTCCTGCTTGTTTACTCTAAATTCATTGAGTGCAAACGAGACCGTTATGCCAATTATTAGTATAAGTAGTTCGGCCAAAAAATAACGAAACTTCTTAAAGCTGCTTTCCTTTTTCATGGGTGGTTGTGGTTAACTAAAGCTAACAAACATATTGGAAACTTGCTTTTTTTGTGTTTCGGTCAATTAGAGGATTAGGTATTTTTATTTTCACCTTTTGGTAACTTAGTTAAGTCTTCTGTGGTAGACTTTCATGCCTGACCCACATTGGTGTCTTCGCCATTGGCTATTTGCGGCTAGCGGCAGGTACAATGGGGCTACGTTCAGATGATCTAAGTAGGCAAATCCATTACCTTTTTTAACGAATAGCTTATGTACCTTCCTCAGGCCTGGTCTCCCATCCAAAAAGTAAGCTTTAGGTTTACTTTTATCTTCTTTTTGCTCTTTATTCTGCCCTTTCCCTTTTCTGCTATACTGGGCTTTTTCAATGAGTTTACACTCGCACAGGCCTTTTCAGACTTCTGGACCTGGTGTGCCGAACAGGTGGCTACCTCCTTGCTAGGCATGGAAGGCCTACCCGATGGCAGCCCCGGCAGCGGAGACAGAACCGAAAACTGGATTCAATACGGCCTTTTTCTATTATTGGCTATTGTGGGCACCCTTGTATGGAGCCTTGCCGATAGGAACAGAAAGAACTACTACCGTCTTTGGAGGGTGTTTGTAATGGTGGTGGTCTATTATTTAGTCTATTTTATGGCCATTTACGGATTCATTAAGGTGTTTTATCTGCAAATGCCCGAATTGAGAATTGACAGATTGCTGCGCACCTATGGTCAGTCATCTCCCATGGGGCTTTTATGGACCTTCATGGGGGCCTCCAAAACCTACTCGGTATATGCAGGGCTGAGCGAGGTTATAGCCGGCACCTTACTAATCTTTAGACGCACCCGAACCTTGGGCGGACTGGTAACCTTTGGCGTAATGTTCAATGTGTTTATGCTCAACATGGCCTATGATGTGCCGGTAAAGCTTTTTTCTGCCCAGCTAATGCTCATGGGGCTTTATATCGCTCTTATAGATTATAAAGCCATTTTGGGCGTATTCATTTGGCAAAAGCCTCAAGCTGTTACACCCTGGCCTCCTTTCTTTAAGTCGGCTCAGAAACAATTGGGGCTACTCATTGTTCAGGTGCTCTTTATTGGCTACATCTATTATGAGCGAATTGAAGCGGGGATTTCCGGGAGGTCGCAATACGGAGAACTCAGGCCTAAATCGGCCCTATACGGACTTTACGATGTAATTACCTTTGTTAAGAATGGCGACACCATACCTCCACTTCTTACCGATGATGAGCGTTGGCAGCGAATGATCTTTGAAAGCCCGCAGAATACCATGGTAATGTATATGGACGACAGAACCCGCTTCTACAGCTCGGCCATAGACACTACCACCCAAACCATTACCATTTCTATTGGAGCCGACTCGCTGCGCAAAGACTATCCGCTGCGCTATGAAAAGCTCAACGATGGCTTGCAGATACGCGGTGTTCTGGAGCAAGACAGCTTGTTTTTACAGCTTAAAACCTACGATCTCTCACGGTTCTATTTAACCAACCGTGGGTTCAACTGGGTCAATGAGGTGCCCTGGCATCGCTATGACCCTACACCAAAAAGCAATTGGTAGCCAAGGGCCAATGCCTCACCATGCTCGCTTTGTCAGGGTTCTAATTAAGATTAGAGTGGAAGCTTATTCGATTTTTTCACCTCAGACATAACAAAAGAACTCTGAACATTGCCTATGTTATCGAGTTCGGCCAGTTTTTGTGAAACAAAACTTCTGTAGGCTTCCATGTTATGTACCGCCACTTTAAGCAGATAATCGAAACGCCCACCAATATGGTAACACTCTATAACCTCTTCCAGAGCCATCACATCCTTTTCAAACTGCTCAATGAATTCCTTTTGATGATCTTTGAGCGAAACACTACAGAAAACCTCAAGCCCTAGTCCCACTTTCCGACTGTTCAAAATGGCCGAGTAATGAGAAATAAAACCTTCTCTTTCCAATTTTTTGATTCGCTCATGAACAGGAGTAATGGTGAGCCCCAAGCGTGCAGCCAGCTCCTTGTTGGTAAGCTTGGCGTTAAGTTGCAACGCCTTTAATATTTCCCTATCGATAGCATCCATAAAGATTTTTTTTCTTTTGAGGCACCTATTCCAAGCCTCATCAAGTAAATATTTCTTAAATGGAAATATAAATAAGATATATTTTCTGATCAATTGACATCAAAAAGATTTTTGATCTATTTTCTATTTCAAACTATGGAAATGGAACAACCCGAACTACGCATGAGGCCCGAGAGCCTCATGATGTCTTATGGCTATAAGCCGGCCCTTTCTGAAGGAGCCATTAAATGCCCGATTTTTCAAACCAGTACTTTTGTTTTTAAGAATGCCGAAGAAGGCAAGTCGTTTTTCGAAGTAGCCTATGGCCTTCGAGAGAAAGGAGAGTCGGAGGAACTGGGACTTATTTATAGCCGACTGAACAATCCGGACCTGGAAATTTTAGAGAACCGGCTCACGCTGTGGGATAAAGCAGAAGATTGTGCCGTTTTTGAAAGTGGCATGTCGGCCATTACCACTGTACTGCTGGGCTTCCTGAGCCCTGGCGATGCCTTACTCTACAGCAAACCTGTTTATGGTGGAACCAGCCATTTTATAGAAGAAATATTAACCCGTTTTGGCATAGAAATCATCGGCTTCGATGCACACCAGCAAGAAGAAGAGATAATGAAAGCCATAAGCGACAGGGGACTGGCCTCCAAACTCAAGATGATCTTTGTGGAAACTCCGGCCAACCCCACCAATGCGCTGATCGACCTGGCCATGTGTAAACGAATTTCCAACGCTCTGGCCTCTGAAGATAACCAGCCTTTGATTGCTGTTGACAATACTTACATGGGGCCGCTTTGGCAACACCCGCTGCAACACGGAGCAGATTTTGTTCTCTACTCGGCCACCAAGTACATAGGCGGCCACAGCGATGTAATAGCAGGAGCTTGCCTGGGCTCTAAAGCTTTAATTGCTGAAGTAAAAGCCATGCGGACTTTTCTGGGTAATATGGCCGGACCATGGACAGGGTGGCTACTAATGCGAAGCCTTGAAACACTCAAAGCCCGAATGGACCTGCAACAACAAAATGCCATAGAGGTAGCCGAATTTCTGACGAAACACCCTAAGGTAGAGAGGGTTTATTACCTCGGTTCTATAGAAGACAAGAACCAAAAGCGAATTTTCGAGCAACAGTGCGAAGGAACTGGCGCTATGGTCTCTTTCGATATTAAAGGAGGAGAGAAAGAGGCATTCCGCTTTCTCAACAACCTTAAGCTTATGAAATTGGCCGTAAGTCTTGGCAGCACAGAATCACTGGCAGAGCATCCTGCCTCAATGACTCATGCCGGAGTACCCATTGAAGACAGAATAAAATCGAACATTACCGATGCGCTGGTAAGGCTTTCCATTGGAGTTGAAAATATCGAAGACCTCAAATGGGATATTGACCAGGCATTGGCGGCTGTCTAAAATACTAGTCTGATCCAGAGGGTGTCTTATGGGTTTCTAAGCTTATGCATCTGTGCCTACCAATTGGTTAAAGGCCCAGGCGGTTAATAAGCTGATCCTGGAGGCACCCTCCACTTTCTTCTTATGCCACTCTCGCTAAAAAAGAATCAAGAGTCGATAAGCTTTACCCTGCGTATCCATCGGTTCACTACATAAATTTCCCTCTTCATTCAAACTATTTTGATTTTTTAAACATCTGTTAATTATATTCGTCAGATATATTTTAAACAAATGTTAACAATATGAGCGATTACTCTTTGGGTACCCTGGAAGAAACCATTCTCATTATTCTGCTCATGCAGGAGGAGAGCCACGGTGTAGAGATTGCCAAAGTATATGAAGAACACATGAAACAAGCCATCTCTTTACCGGCCATTCACATGGTGCTTAAGCGCATGGAAAAAAAAGGACTGGTTAAATCAAGCTTTGGCGAACCCACCCCGGAACGGGGAGGAAAACGCAAAAAGCTCTACCGAGCCACGCCCACCGGCTACAAAGTAGCTCACGAAATTCAGGAAAGAAGAACACAAATGTGGTCTCAGGTTCCCAAAGCCTCTTTCAATTATGGCATTGCCTAAACCTCCACAGTGGGCCGTTAGGCTGTTGCAGCGCATTTGCCCAACCGAGGTGCTCGAAGAGGTAGAAGGCGACCTGCATGAGGCTTTTGTGTGGCGCCATGAAACGCGGGGGTCTGCCTACGCCAAAAGAAAATACATCTGGGAAGTCTTCAAAAGCTTCCACCAAGTAAAAATTAAGGTCAAAACTCAACATTCAGGAATCATGCTACTTCACAATTACTTCAAAACGGGGCTTCGTTTTTTATGGAAAACCAGAGGCTACTCTACACTCAACATTCTAGGGCTGGCCATAGGCATAGCCATCAGCTGGCTGGCTTTTGTCTTTGTAACAGACGAATACTCCTTTGATGGGTTTTATGAAAAAGCAGACCGGACATATCGCATTAAGGCTTCCATGGGTTTTGGCGACAAGCCCAGCGTTTTTGCAGGCTCTTCCTATCTTATGGGTGAAGAGTTGCCTCGACAGATAGCAGGAATTGAACTTTCGAGCAGGTACAAAAGCGGCTTCTTTCTGGGTAAAATCGACAGGGAGTTCATTAACCAGGTAACACACTATGCCGATGGTGACTTCTTTGACATATTTGATGTAAACTTCTTAATTGGCGGAGCAGGCACCTTCAATGACCCTTCGACAGTGGTTATATCCGAAAGCACCGCCCTGCGCTACGGCATTCCTGCCGACCTGAGTTCGGATGAAATTACCTTAGTGTTAGACAACGAGGAAGCACGCTTTAAGGTGATTGGTATATACCGCGACTTTCCTGGCAACACCTCTATACGGCCCGAAATACTGATGCCTTTCAGCCTGTGGGCACAGGCCAATCAAAGACGCACAACCATTTGGTTCGACATTAATATGAATTGTTTTTTCACTCTGGCTGAAGGGGTTTCGGTGAATGAAGTAGAACAACAAATGACCGATATTCTATTGCAGAACGATGAGTTCGAAGCTGACGTGGCTCTGGGGCTTCAGCCACTTACGGACATTCACTTGAACCCGGAACTTCGTACGGGCAATGGCATAAATGCGCGAGGAGATAATCAGATGATACTTATAACGGCCATTATAGGAGCATTTTGCCTGCTAATTGCTTGTGTAAACTACGCCAACTTTGCAGTGGGCAATTACCTTGTTCGGCTCAAAGAAGTAGCCTTGCGCAAAGTTTTTGGTGCTGAGAAAACCGGTATATTCAAACAGTTTGTAGTCGAAGCCTTTACTTCGTCATTCCTGGCCTTGTTTCTTTCGGTGGGCATTATCTATATAATTATGCCGGCCTTTGCCACATATGCCAACAAAAGCTACGAGTTGTCAGTCATTTTCTCCCAAAAATTTCTTCTTGGCGGAGTAGGCATAATGTTGCTCAGCACCGTGCTAGCCGGTTTATATCCAGCCTTACTCCTTTCTCGCTTCAAAACGGTGGCCGGGCTCAAGGGCAAAGCCAGGTTGGGCGGCAGAAATCTGCTTTCTAAAATGCTGGTTACCCTACAGTTTTGCATTGCTGTTTTCTTATTGGCCAGTATGCTCACACTAAACAAGCAGCTTAACTTTTTATTGAACTATGACATTGGCTACAACGGAGAAAACCTGGTACGCATTTTCAGGCCTATTGAGGAGGAGTCTCTGAAAAACACATTTAAGAATCGCTTACTTGGCCTCTCAGGTATACAAAATGTGTCCATAGCCTCCGGCTTCAATGGCACCGACTATCGAACCGATGAGGGTGAGCAGGTTATTGTACGCCATGCCAGGGTTGACACAGACTACCTGGAAACCATGGGCATGGAATTATTGCAAGGCAGAAATTTTGACCCCGGTATAGCCACAGACTTCACCAAGGCCTGCATTGTAAATGAGGCCTTTGTAAAAGCGCGTGGCATGGAAAATGCCGTAGGTACTACCATAAATTTCAGCTATGGCGATTTTAGTAAGCCCACGATTATCGGGGTAGTAAAGAACTTTAATTTCGAATCGCTGCACACTCCCGTTCAACCACTGATACTGTATATGGGCGGCTACCTCACTACTTACGATACGCACGTGAAAGTTGACGCTATGAACCAGGCACTAATGGAGCAGATAGAGGCCATACACAACGAAATGTTTGCTCCTTATCCACTCAACTACACCCTTGTGGAAGATGACATTGCCAATCAGTATGAGCTGGAAACTAACATTCAGAAAGTATCTAGAGGGGGCAGCATTATTGCCATAGTGCTTTCATGCATGGGGCTCATGGGCTTTGTTGGCACTCAGATCAGGCAGCGCCTCAAAGAGGTAAGTATCCGAAAAGTAGTAGGCGCCCGAGCTCGCCAAATATTCGGGCTTTATCTTGGGAAATACCTTCTTCTTTTAATTCTGGGAGTAGTTACGGGCATAAGCGTGGCCTATTGGATTATGCAGGGTTGGTTAAACAATTACCCCGAACATGTTAGTTTCGGAATGGGCATTATGGTTTTCTCCGTATCCAGTGTCTTAGTGGTTGCCATACTCACCATCTACTCACAACTGTTCAAGGCCATGCGGCTCAATCCGGTAAAATACCTGAAAGAAGAATAGGACGAGCGGTGGCACGCAGCGGAGTTTAAACGTATCTGGGCAGCCTTACTCATGACATGGAATATACGCCTTGTCCCCTCACATTTATACTTGTTGGGCTTAAGGTTTCTCTACTTCCTCACTTAGCCTTAACTTTGCGCTATGCAGAACGATCCGGAATTGAATGGCAAATACCTGGGCACCATTACCAAAGACTTTGTGGTGGTGGCCGATACCTTGAAAGAAGCTGCCTATCAGGTGAAAAAAAGAGGCTTTTCGGAGTATCCCATATTTCCGATTTCTAAAGTAGACATTGCCATTGGGCAAAAACTTATTGGCAAAGAAGACCTGGCCATTAACTGGAATTACTACATCACCTATATCGATGAGTTTGTGCAACGCAAGCTTATAGAAGATGCGGAGGCTTTCAAAAAAGCATATAAAAACCCCGATGAGTTTTGTTGTCTTTTTGTGGTGGAGCCCGACTTTACCAACTTTCTTTTTGTGCCTTACCCGGAAGATGACTGATTGAGCAGACACCAGTAAATTTTACCAAACTTAACCTTGCAAATAGCGTTGTCTTAGTATATTGTATCAACGTTATTGCAATGATTCAGCTATTTCACGAGAAAAAAGAAACTGTCCGTAGCCTGCTTAACAAGCTGGTAGAGATAGGGAATAATGTGACCTGGCGAATCAACAACACCTACAGCAATGGCATAGACCAGACTATTCTGGAGATTCAAATCTTTGAAAATAAAATTCAGACAGGGCGTATAGCCTTTCAGCTTGAAGATGGCCATGTGATTAACTATAGATACAAGGAGATGGAAAAACGCATTCCTGTGCAAATAGTAGACATGTTGCTGGATGTAATTGGCTATGAAATGCAGGCTGCCTGATTGCCGGCCAGGTGATCTTCTATATAGGCATTGAAGGCCTCTAACGCAGCTTTGCTCACAAGACCCGGTGAACCCGTACCAATCTGATGATCTCCAAGTTTCACAACCGGTAGAATTTTCTTTGTGGTGCTGGTAATGAATACCTCATCGGCACTTAACAATTCTTTTAGTTTTAAGGGGGCTATTTCTACGGGCCACCTATTTTTAAGAGCTTCGATGGCATGCATTCTGGTAATTCCGCTAAGCACTCCTTCCTGATTGGTTTTGATCACCCCGTCTTTTACCATAAACACATTGCAGCGTGACACTTCCGAAACATACTCTCCCTTGTAATACAACACATCAATATGCCCTTGCTTCTTCCACTCTGGTTGAAGCGCAACAGCGTTGGCATAGTACAAACTCTTAATATGCGGAAAGTCTCGCTCGTATTGGCAAAGCATAAGGCTTACTCCCTGTGCATAAACCGAGGCGTCTAAATCGGCAAAAGGCATATTTAAAATGAGTACCTCCGTAGGTCCCGGTGTAAACCCATCGGTGGAAGGCCCACCGCTCAAGACTATTTTAACCGAAGAATAGGCCATGCCATTTTTCACCAACAGTTGCTTAACGGTCTCGTGGAACTGTTCTTTACTCAAAGGCACCTCGAGGCCTAATCCTGCTGCCGATCGATACAGCCTTTCCAGGTGATCCTCTATAAATATGGGCGAAGAGCCTTTGGCCTTAAAAAATTCAAAAACCCCAAACCCTCTTAAGAAGCCCACATTATCGACCGAAATATGGATGTCTTCTTTATGTAAAAATTCACCGTTGAAATAATGTATTGGCTTCATAAACAAGATTTAATAATTTGAATCGGAATAGCTTCTTAAAGGCCTGAAAGTAAAAAGAAATAGCTCTCCCTAATAGCATTCCAATCAAAATGATATGAGTAAAGATTACTATGAGATATTGGGAATAGGACGGTCGGCCACACAAGAAGATATCAAAAGAGCTTATCGGCAAAAGGCCAAGCACTTCCACCCCGACCTTAATAATTCGGCCAATGCTCAGGCTCGTTTTCAGGAGCTCACTGAAGCACACTCCATTCTCAGTAATGAGGACACTCGCAGGCGATACGACAATGGAGATTTGAACGAGCCGGAAATAACCTTTACCTGGGCTGAGGTACAGGAAATGCTCAGGAGACAGGAAGAAGAGCGGGCCACCAGCTGGGTACAAGACTTGGGCTACTCCGGGCGAAATCGCTACAGCCCAACAGACTACAAGGCCAATGCCCGAACAGCTGCCATCATTAACAGGATTATGATGTTGTTTGCCTTCAGCTTCATCCTGGATTTTTTCATCTTTACCGATGCAGGCTCTGCCCAGGTCATCAATCTGTTTGAACTTGTGAATGTGGAGTACCAAAGCCCAGGTGGCTCACCCGATGCTCCTACCAAACGTATTACAATAAAGGTCTCTGACCCTTCTTTAGCCCCTGCTTTAGGGCAAACGGTTGATTTGCGGAAAAGCCTTTTTTATGGAGTACACAGCTTTAAAACCCCGCAGTCGTCAACATATATTAAATCCATTAACCCACCTCCTGCTATTTACCTGTTCGCACTTTTGGTATTTATTGCCGGGGCACTGGGTAGTTCTCGATGGTTTACCCCTGAGGCCAAGTTCAACGCAGCAATAGTCAGTACTTTCTTTGGCTTAATTGTACTAACCCTCCTACTTCTCAGCTAGATGGTTCCACCCCTGGGCCTTAATGGGTACACGGTTACCATTCTTAGTTACCAGCAAATTACCTTTATCTAAGGCTTGTGCATGGCCAATAAAATGTATGTCAGGATGTTTTTCCAGCTTCTTATGATCTTCTTGTTTTATGGTAAAGAGTAGTTCGTAATCTTCTCCCCCATTCAGCACTGCTGTAATGGGATCGAGGTTAAACTCTACTGCAGTATCATAGGTCTGCTTATCGATTGGCAACTGATCTTCATACAGCGCAAAAGCTACCTGAGAGTGTTTCGAAAGATGGAATACCTCTGACGCCAGCCCGTCAGAAATATCGATCATACTGGTAGGCACTACCCCGGCTTCTTTCAGCTCGTGCACAATGTCCATTCGGGCAACCGGCTTCAATTGACGCTGTACTATATACTGGTATTTATCCAACTGTGGCTGCATTTGCGGGTTGGCCAGGTAGGTTTGTTTTTCTCTTTCCAACACCTGAAGCCCGATATAGGCCGCCCCTAAATCGCCAGTAGCGCAAAGTATATCGTTTTGCCCAGCGCCTTTGCGATAAACCACCTCATTTTTGGCCACTCGCCCCAGTACAGAAATAGAGATAATAAGCCCACTGGTTGATGCGGTGGTGTCTCCTCCTACTATATCTACTTTAAAATCTTTGGCTGCAGCTTTAATACCAGCATACAAAGCCTCTATGGCTTCTAGTGAAAAGCGATTGCTCAAGGCCAGAGACACTGTTATTTGTTCGGGAGTTCCATTCATGGCCGCTATGTCTGAAACATTAACCGCCACCGCCTTATAGCCTAAATGCTGAATGGGTGCATAGGAAAGATCGAAGTGTATACCTTCTACCAGCATATCGGTAGAAAGCAGACTATACTCTTCGCCACGATCCATCACAGCCGCATCGTCTCCAATGCCAAGCACCGAACTTGAATGTTGTCTTTCAATCCCCTCAGCAATTCGGTCGATAAGACCAAACTCTCCCAAATCCGATAGTTCTGTACGCTTTTCTGCCATAGTTTTCTATTCTGGGGCAAAGATACAATTTCAGTTTAGGAGTTTTATGTTTCAGGTTCAAAGTTGGAAATCTGCTCATTTTAAGGGCACAATCCTAAGGCCAGTATTTGGATAGTTCTTATGGAACGGATGGGCCAATCCTTGGGCCAACGCTGCCTGAAAAGTCTTTATAGCTTATGGCAGCCAAGGCACAAAAGTTTTACCTCCCCCAATCTAAAAAAGATGTCCCATGAACTATGAATCATAAACAATGAACTTTGACCTATGAACTACCCAGCATCCTGGCACAGCTCAATCAACACTCCGTTGGTAGTTTTTGGGTGTAGAAAACACACCAGTTTATTGTCTGCTCCGCGCTTGGGTTCCTCATTAAGAAGCGTAAACCCCTCAGCCTCCAATCGCTTCATTTCGGCCCTTATATCTTCCACATCGAAAGCTATATGATGAATACCCTCTCCCTTCTTTTCAATAAAACGGGCTATGGGGCTGTCTGGGCGCGTAGCTTCCAGTAGTTCAATCTTATTTGGACCAACCTGGAAAAAGCTCGTATTGACCCCTTCAGAGGCTACTTCCTCAATCTTATAATGGGCTCGACCAAAGAGCTTCTCAAACAACACATTCGATTCTTCTATGCTCTTTACAGCAATGCCAATGTGTTCTATTTTTCTCATTTCGTAGTTTTTAATCAATTGATTTTCATTGGTTATCTTTGCGGCTGCATGTGAACTTAATCGACCCATGGTTGGTTAAGTTAATCGCTTGAATATAGCGATGAAGCAGCACAATAGACAATAAAAAAATGACTACAGGAACGGATATACACGTAGAAAGCGTAAAGCTTCAAAAAAAGATAGAAAGCCACCTGAGCATAACCGGCAGTGAGCTGAGTTTTGAATTTCAGACGGTTGAGGGTAAGGTAAAACTAGACCTTATTACCATTAACCCCAGGCACAATCAGTCCTTCCTGTTTCACTCTGAAGTTGGAATCGACAAGCTCGATGCACTGAAAAAGATGTATGACTATGTACAGTCTTACAAAGACAAGTATCAGTCGTACACCGTACAGTGGATCGCCAAAGGCGACAATGAGCTACACACTTCTTACTTTAGAGCCAGCAATATGTACGATGCCCTAGACAAACTGTATTATGGCAGAGACATCAATACCATAACCGTTTTTAGTGTAGTTTTAAATCCAGTAGCGTAAGATGATAAAAGTAACCGACATAGCGAGAGAGAAGATTATTGAGCTACGTAAGAAAGAGGGCAAAACCGACAATCATAACATTCGGGTAGCTGTACAAGGAGGAGGATGTTCCGGCCTAATGTATGACCTGGAGTTTGATGCCGAAATCCGTGAAAAGGACGAGGTCTTCGAAGATAAAGGAGTGAAAATTCTGGTAGACAGAAAAAGCTTGCTTTACTTGTTGGGGACAACGTTAGACTTCTCTGACGGATTGAACGGCAAAGGTTTTCAATTCATTAACCCGAACGCTTCCAGAACCTGTGGTTGTGGAGAGAGCTTCTCGGTTTAAGAAGTTAGCATCACCCTGAACCTGTCTGCCGACAGGCAGGCTTGATTCAGAGTCCTATCACTTATATATGCTGAAGTATGTTCAGCTTCACGAAAAAAAATGAATAATGAAGCCACTCATTGAGTGGCTTTTGCTTTTTATGGACATCCAAACCACTCGGAGCGGTCTGACGACTAGGAGTCTCTACCGGCCTTAAGTGCCAATTTGAGGGATTCCCGATCGGAGCCGGGAGTGACAACCAGCTTTTGAAACAGTCTCTAATTTTTTTATGCCAAGTAGGAGATTCTTCAGTCGTGCCGCCTTCAGAATGACGGCCCTAACAGTCAAAACACTAGTATTAGGGTTCAGTAGTCTCTGTGCTAGGTACTTTGTACCCAATACTCAGTACTAATAAGCTCTTACCTCCTTACCCTCCATAAAGTTAACGAAGGCCTTATTTACCACCCGCATACCTCCAGGAGTTGGATAGTTTCCGGTAAAATACCAATCACCCAAATTGTTTGGGCAAGCCTTGTGCAAGTTATCTACCGTTTGATACACTACCTCCAACTCAGCCTTTAAGCCCTCCGGCCTAATGATCTCTGTAATCTTGGCTGAAATCTGCTCATCTGTAAACTGATTGTACAAAGTTTGCACATAGTTTAACTGCTCTTTAGATTCCATATTGGCCAGAATCTGATGGTAGGCATCTTCTAGCAGGTCTTCTTTATAGTGTTCTTTTATGAGCTGAAGCATGGCTCGGAAAGCCACAAACTCCTTAATCTTGCTCATATCAATGCCGTAACAATCGGGATAACGGATTTGTGGTGCCGAAGAAACCACCACAATTTTCTTGGGTTCCAGCTTGTCGAGCATGCGAAGAATACTCTTCTCAAGAGTAGTACCCCTTACAATGGAGTCATCTATAACCACCACCGTATCAATGCCTTTTCTAATCACCTCATAGGTTGTATCATAGACATTGGCCACCATGTCGTCACGGCTTGCATCGTCTGCAATAAAGGTTCTTAGTTTTGCATCTTTGATCACAAGCTTTTCTACCCTGGGCCTAAAACTGAGCATTTGCTCAATATCGTCTAGCGTAGGTTTCTTATCTACAATTACCTCCTTTTGCTTTTGCATGAGGTAATCATCCAACCCTTGCATCATTCCCAAAAACGAGACTTCTGCTGAGTTAGGAATGTATGAAAACACAGTGTTTCTGAGGTCGAAGTTGATTGCCTTCAATATCTGAGGTACCAAAAGGCGCCCCAGTTGTTTTCTTTCCTGATAAATTTCGGGGTCGTTTCCTCTGGAAAAGTAAATCCTCTCGAACGAACAGGCCTTAAGCTCTTGCTGCTTCATAATAGGCACTTCATCCCACTCACCACTTTTGTGAATAATAAGAGCATGCCCGGGCTGTACATCGGTTATCTCATTGTATTTCACGTTGAAAGCGGCCTTGATGGCCTGCTTCTCTGAGGCCACCACTATTACCTCATCGTCTATATACTTATAGGCCGGGCGAATTCCGTTTGGATCGCGCACCACAAAAGAAGCGCCATGCCCCAGCAGCCCCACCATTGCATAACCACCGTCAAAATCTTTGAATGAACGTTTGAGCACACGCTGCAGGTCCATTTCATTTTCAATAATATCGGTAATCTCGTGGTTCTCCTTTTTCTTCTTATACTTATCGAAAATACGCTGGTTCTCTTCGTCAATAAAGTGACCGATCTTTTCCATTACCGTTACGGTATCGGTCTTTTCTTTGGGGTGCTGCCCTAGTCTAAGTAAAATATCGAAGAGTTCGTCAACATTGGTCATGTTGAAGTTTCCGGCCATTACCAGGTTTCGGCTACGCCAGTTGTTCTGCCGCAAAAACGGATGACAGCTCTCTATACTGTTAGTTCCGTGGGTACCATACCTAAGGTGTCCAAGCCACACCTCTCCGGTAAAACCCATGTTGTTTTTAAGCCATTGTGCACTTTTGGGGTTATACCCCTCCTTCTTCTTGGCTTTGGCAAACTTCTTGGCAATTTTGGTAAAGATCTCTTCAACCGGTTCTGAGTTAATGGTTCTGTAACGGCTGATGTATCGTTGGCCGGGTGCAACACCCATTTTAATATTGGCCACCCCTACACCATCCTGGCCACGGTTCGACTGCTTTTTCATCATAATGTAAAGCTTGTTTACCGCGTAGGTTGCCGAACCATACTTATCAATATAGTATTGAAGGGGTTTTCTCAGACGAATGTGGGCTATACCACACTCATGTTTAATGGGCTCTAGCATGTCAACTTCTCAAAGCACAAAATTAATACTATTCAATAGGTCAACAAACCAATCGGACCTAAAGAATAGTAACAACACCGACAACACCAGTAAAGTGCCGGGTATTAATGCTCTAATGGTGTAGGCTCCAGGAGCTACATTGCCCTCTCCTTCTTTAAAAAAGAGCAGGTAGGGAATCTTAATGTAATAGAAAAGTGAAACAACGGTATTGAGAAGCCCCACAAGGAGTACCCAAAGCAAAATAGTGCTCTCTGAGCGACCAAACTCATCATAAACAGCACTAAACAAATAGAGCTTGGCATTGAACCCTACTGTGGGCGGCAGTCCGGTGAGGGCAACCATTACAATAAGCAGCAAAACAGAAACGTATGGTATCTTCTTGCCCATCCCTTTAAGCTGCTCGTACGATGTACTCCCTACTTTATTTTCTACCATTTGAATAAGGTAAAACGCTGCCAAATTCATGAGTAAATAGGCCAGTGCATAAAACACGGTAGCTTCCAGACCGGTACGATTCATAATTGACACTCCGGCCAGTAAAAAAGCAGCATGAGCAATAGAAGAGTAGGCCAGCATTCGTTTAGCGTTGTCTTGCCAAAGTGCGGAAAAGTTACCCACAACCATTCCTCCTATAGAAAGTATTCCCAGCCAGGTTTGCCAGTCGAAGTGGGTTGCACTTGTAGCCGCCACCAGCCTAAGCAATACCAAAAGAGCAGCCAATTTGGGCACTACGGAAAACACAGCAACCGTTGGAAGCGGTGTGGCCCTATACACATCGGGAGCCCACACATGCAGGGGAAAGGCGCCAAGCTTAAAGAGCAAACCACACAGCACCATAAATACAGCAATATTGAGTGGTACCACCGCAGCATAATCAAGACCTATTTTGAAGGAGTCGGAGTTAAGATCGATTGATCCGGTTAGCCCATAAAGCCAACTCATTCCGTACAGCATTACCGCAGAAGCCGCAGCACCATAGAGCAGGTATTTAATGGCCGCTTCCGATTTCTTTTTACCCTTGCCCAAGCCTGTCAATAAATAACTACAGATAGACACCAACTCTACGGCCACATAAATCATCAGCAGGTTGGAGCTCATAACCAGAAGAAACGCCCCAAGAAGCACTCCCAGCAAACACACCAATACTTCGCTGGAATCGAAATAATGCAGACTATCTTTTCGGGAAGTAACAGCCATTAAAAGAGCTACTAAAAGACTGAGCAAGAAGCCGATCTTAAATAAATTAGCTCCGGCAGAATGAGTCACAAGACCTTCGAATAAAGGCAGGGCATTTGCCTCGGGCAAGAAGCTCAATACCTGAAAAACTAGCAAAAAACTAAGCGCAGAAAACAGTATGGCAGCTAGTCCAACAGACTTATTCTTCTGAAAAAGGAGATCATAAACCACCAGCAAAATAATGGTAATTACAATGCCTATTTCGGGCAACATAAAATGAAGCCCTTCTTTTAAGCGCTGAAGTTGCTCAGCAAGTCCTCCCGGGTTTTGCATGCTGGCCACCAGAACAATCATTTAGACCACTCGGTTAGGTGTCCGACAAAAGATTCCACTCCGGTATTGATTAAGTTTAGCAACAAGCCGGGGTATATACCAAAGGCAATGATGAGAACCACCAGCGGAACTAATACCATGTATTCGCGAATGGTCAGGTCTTTAAGCGCAGGCAGCCAATTCTTTTCCTTTACCCAAAACTTACCAAGAAACATCTTCTGGAAGGTCCATAGGTAGTATCCGGCAGCCAAAACCAGTCCCAAAGTAGAAACTATGGCCATCCATGCAGGGATTGCACCGATTACTGCAGAAGACTTAAACGCCCCTATAAACACAAACAACTCCGCTATAAACCCACTAAAGCCCGGCAAACCCAGCGAAGCGAAAAAGGCAATTCCTACAAACACGGTGTAATAAGGCATTTGATGAGCCAAACCTCCGTAATGTTCAATGGTACGGTTATGTGTTCTATCGTAGAGTACCCCGGCAATTAGAAAGAGCATAGAAGAAATGAGTCCATGCGAAAACATCTGATAAATGGCTCCGCTAATTCCCTCGCTGGTCATTGCCGCTAAACCTAAAAGCACAAAACCCATATGAGAAACGGAACTATAAGCTATAAGCTTCTTTAAATCTTTTTGGGCCAAAGCATTCATAGCTCCATAAATAATGGAGAACATACCCAGAAAACCAATGAGCCAGGCGTAATGATAGGCTGCATCAGGAAACATGGCAAAGGCCGTTCTGATCAGGCCATATCCACCCACCTTTAGGAGTACTCCGGCCAGCACCACCGAAATGGGCGTGGGAGCTTCCACGTGAGCATCGGGCAACCAGGTATGAAACGGGAAAGAAGGCAGCTTAATGGCGAACCCAATAAAGATTGCAAGAAAGGCCATCCAGCGGATAGGCTCACCAAACAAAGTACTTAACCCACTGCGCTCCAGCAATGAACCCGGAATGTAATTGGCCGGGTTGGCCATATAAAGCATATTGAAAGATTTGACCAATTGTCCCTCTTCAATTCGTCCCTCAGCCACCAGAGCCTGAACCTCTTCAATGCTTAGCTCTGTGCCGTTAAGGCTCGCCAGCTCGGCCGTTTTCACAGGGTCATACACTGAGTTGTACAGCCCAATCATTACAATGAGTATTAGGATAGATCCTACAAGGGTATAAATGAAAAACTTAATGGCCGCATATTCTCTTCTGGGACCACCCCACAGCCCCACCAAAAAATACATGGGCAAGAGCATAAACTCAAAAAAGAGATAGAACAAAAAGAAGTCTAAAGCCACAAAGCACCCCAACACAGAAGTACTTAGAAGCAAATAAAGCCCAAAATATGCCTTTTGTTTTTCCTTTATCTTCCAGCAGGCTATAGCTCCAATAAACAATACAATAGAGGCCAGCAAAAGCATGGAAATATTCAGGCCGTCTGCCGCCAGCAAATAGTCTACTGAAAAAGTACCGAGCGACCCCAGACTAAGCCTAAACCACTCCACCTTCTCGACCAATTGCAGATTGGCTTCTCCCGATATTTGAGGCACAAGCCCCCCATCGAACATATGCACGGCATATAAGGTAAGTAAGAGTGATAAGCCTGTGGAACCAATAGCCAGCACTTTATACAAATGCTGATAGGCCTTTGGTGTAAGAAGCACTACCAGAGCGCCAACCAGAGGAATAAATACGATATATGATAGTATGTGCTCCATGGGCTAAAGTACTAGCAGCAAAATTAAGGTTAACAAAAATATAAAGGTCACGAGTATTTGCGCCTGAATGTTACCCGATTGGATACTTCGGGTTAATTGCCCAACTTTTCCAATAGAATGAGCTGTAAGATTAACCAGACCATCGACAAACACACGATCGAACCAGCGGGTAAGGTAGGCTATTACCACTTGTAACCTGGCCAACAGATTAACCGCTTCGTCTACAATCCACCTATCGAACCAGGCCACCCCTCTGGCTTTGGCCAAAATACCTTTTAGAATAATCTTCTCGTAGAGGGCGTTGAGATACCAATGATAGAACGACACTTGCCCAAATACACCCACAGGCTCTCTTTTCTCAATAAATGACTTTTGTAGCTTTCCTCCCGGCCTATACACCCAATAAGCCAGCACTAAACCGGCCAAAGCAAGACCAATGGAAACCGCATTGACCAAACCATGTAAAACCTCAAAGGTTTCATGAGGAATATCCAGCAGGCTTTGTGCAGCATACGCGACCGGAACCACATACATTGGAGTAGGCAAAGCCTGCATAAGCCAGGAATTCTCAGGGTTTAAGGTAAACCCAAATGGAATGGAAAGCGATAGCAGGGCAAAAATAACAGCCGGCACAGTAAGCCACCCGTTGCCTTCATGCAGTTCATTTTCCAACTGATTTCTACCCAGTATGCCTGCCAGCCTGAACTCTCCGAAAAACACCAGAAGTATCATTCTAAAGGTATAGAAAGCGGTAAAAACCACTGTCATAAAGGCCAGTACTTCCGGAATGTAAAAGCCTCCGCCTTTCTCATCGGCCCACACTGCCAGGTCGAGCAATATGGCGTCTTTAGACAAAAAACCCGAAAAGCCGGGAAGCCCTACCAACGCCAAGGAGCAAAGCAGGAAGGCAAAAAATGTGACGGGCATTTTTCTACGTAAGCCTCCCATCACACGCATATCCTGGGGGTCAAACTTTTGTCCACCCTTTTCTAGATGGTGCAACTGATGAATAATAATACCGGCACTGAGAAATAGGCCGGCCTTAAAAAAAGCGTGAGTGATTAGGTGGAATATACCGGCACTAAAGGCTCCAACCCCCATGGCTAACACCATGTATCCCAATTGAGAAATAGTACTATAGGCCAACACCTTCTTTATATCGAACTGAGAAAGAGCGGCTATAGCCGCCATAAAAGTAGTTACCGCCCCCACAATAGCCACGACTTCCAGAGCTTGGGCATCCAGCAACACAAAAATTCTGGCCAGCATAAATACTCCGGCTGCTACCATGGTGGCCGCATGAATCAATGCCGAAACAGGGGTTGGTCCCTCCATGGCATCCGGCAACCACACTTGTAGGGGAAATTGAGCCGATTTACCCACTGCTCCACAAAAGAGGGCTATGCCTGCCGCACTCAACCAGCGCCCATCAAGGCTGGCCATTACTTCCTGACCCGCTTTTTTGAACGCTACCACCCAATTGCCGTCTTCAATTTCAGAAATGGCCATTAAACTCTTTACTGCGTCCAAATCCAGGGTCTGAAATTGGGTGTACAAAATCATAAGCCCCGTAATAAAGCCCAGATCGCCAATTCGGTTTAGGATAAAGGCCTTATTGGCCGCTAGGGATGCCGACTTTTTTTCGAACCAAAACCCAATGAGCAAAAAGGATGAAAGCCCCACCAGCTCCCAAAAAATGAACATAAAGAGCAGGTTGTGAAAAAGCACTATGCCCATCATGGAAAACGTGAACAACCCCAAATAGGCAAAATACCGCGGTTTAGAGGGGTCTTCCCTCATGTATTCTATAGAAAACAGGTGCACCAGCAAGGCCACAAAATTGACTATGACAGACATAGCCAAAGCCAACCGGTCTAAAAAGAAGGAATAGGTAAAATCATTGCCTGCTAAACTAAACCATGAACCCCGAATACTGACCGGCTCATCCCATAGTGACAGAGCAAGAAAACCTGCTACTACAAGGTTTAGCCCAATTAGAAAGCTCGAACCATAGGGTGCCTGTTGTTTTAAGAAGGCAGAAATCAGACCTGAAAGCAAAGGCAAAGTCAGCAGAGCCACAACCCATAGGGTGTATTCCGACTGTTCTGGTGCTATGAGGTGGTCTAACTCAATCATCCCTTCATTGATTTTACTCGATCCAGATCGGAGGTCTTGAAGTACTTATATACCTTAACCACAATGGCCAAAGCCACGGCAGCCTCTGCAGCGGCCACAGTAATCACAAACAGACTAAATACCTGCCCTTGAAGAGCCTGCGGGTCGAAGCGGCTAAATGTAACCAGATTCAGGTTGGCTGCATTAAGCATTAACTCAATACCAATGAGCACCATTATGGTGTTTTTCTTGGTGAGTACCACAAACAATCCTGAGCAGAACATAAGCGCTCCCAATACCAGCATTGTGTTAAGCAGCATCGGTTCCCTCCTTTCTGGCATTTCCTGCCACACGAACCGCCCCTATCAGAGCTAACAAAAGCAATATTCCAATCACCTCAAAAGCCAATACATAGTCTGTCATCAGGCTCAGCCCAAAAGAAGACAGTTCTACCTGTTGGGTGTGTTCCTGGTCTACCCACGGTAGCTGGCTAAAGGAACCCTTATGAATAGTTTGTATCAGCAGGCCCAACAGACCTGAGGCCGTTAAAAAACCAAGCAATAGCTGATACCTGCCCGTTTGTACCCGCTGGCCTTTGAGCCTTTGGGTAAACATTACACCAAACACCAATAGAATGAGAATACCTCCTACATAAACCAATATTTGCGTAATGGCTATAAATTCTGCTCCCAAAAAGACAAACAAACCAGCTACTCCTATAAAAGTGAGTATAAGGGCGAATGCCGCATATAATATATTTTTGGTAATGGCCACAAAAAGAACCGAGCAACCTGTGAGCGCAGCAAAGAAGTAAAAAAGTATAGTTTCCAACTCCATATTACTCCTCCTCGTTTTTGTCTCTTTTGGGTTGAACTCTTGGCTTCAATACCGGCCTTGCCGCTTTTTTAGGAGCCTCATCGTTGGCCTGCTGTTCGTCCTCTTCTCCTGAAGGACGCCTGGGCTGCACCTTTGGTCTAAATACAGGTTTTGGCTTAGCTTTTGACTCTTCAGAACTGCCAGTCTCTTTGGGTTCTTCCGTTTTCTTTTGAGGTATTTGCGGTTTTACTGCCACTTTGGGCTTAGCCCCCTGCACTCTTGGCTTAAAGGCAGGCTTTGCACCTCCTATTTTCGGCTTGGCCGGAGTTTCCACTTTGGGCACAGCCTCTTTACTCAAGGCTTTAGCCGCCTCCTTTTGTTTATTAAACTCTTCAAGCTCCTTCTTTTTCTGCAGTATCTCCATGGGAGTCATGGTGGCAAATGGCACGTTATGCTCAGCAAAATCGAAAGCGCTAAAATCATACTCATCGGTCATGGTAAGGCATTCGGTAGGGCACACGGTAGTACACAACCCACAGAAACAGCATTTGGCCATGTCTATATTAAACTTAGCCGCATAAATACGTTTTGGGGTTCCGTCCGATGTTTTGCCGATTTCCTCAACCGATCTGAGAGGTTCAATTTCAATGCAATTAACCGGGCATACTTTGGCACACTTATCACAGACTATGCAGTCATCGATCTCGTTGTGCAATTTGTATCTCCCATGATCCGGCACAGGGAGCTTCTCTTTAGGATACTGCGTGGTGAAAATGGCATTTTGCTTCTCAAAATAGTTCTCGGCCAGAGGAACTATGGCTGTACGCTGGTTACGGGCATCTTTCATATGCCGGGCAGTAACCTTAAGCCCTTCTTTGAGGGTTTTAGTAGCCGTTTTTATGTTTCTCCAATAACCTTTCATAGCATGAGCAGCCTCCAAACTGCACATAACAATACCAAAAGTATAGATGCGGGAGTTAAATACTTCCAACTCAGGCTCATGAGCTGATCCAAACGTAATCGTGGGTAAGTCCAGCGTATCCACATTTGAACCGCCACTAAAAACAAAGCTTTGGAAATCATCCAAAAAGCTCCCCAAAGATGCCCCGGCCAGGTGCCCGGAATCCCGCTCGTCCACTCGGCAAGTCGTACGCCCCCTATATTGGGGAAAGGACTATTCCAGCCCCCCAAAAACAGAATGCTCGCCAAAAATGCCACCAGAAGCATCATTCCATATTCGGCCAGCATAATCATAGACCAACGAAAGCCCGAATACTCTACATGAAAGCCCGCCACCAGTTCCGATTCGGCCTCAGGAATATCGAAAGGAGCCCTGTTACTTTCTGCCAAAGAGGCAATAAAGAATATTACAAAGCCAATGAGAAGAAGTGGAGAACGCATAATGTTCCAGGTTAAAACTCCTCCAATATGAGTAGTTTCTATACCCAAAGCTTTTATGCCAAACAGGTAGTTGGCCGCCTCGGCCTTTTGATGCCCCCACCAAATGCCCTGCTGGTAAGTAATTTCCTGTAAGTTGAGTGTTTGGGCAATAAGCACCACACAAACCACCATGAGTCCAAGGGGTATTTCGTATGAAATTATTTGTGCCACAGAACGCATTGCCCCCCAAAGCGCATACTTACTATTGCTCCCCCAGCCGGCCATGAGTATCCCCACAACATCAAGCGACACAATAGCCAACAAATAGAAAATACCAATTTGGGCCGAAGAGCCTGAAAAACCGGAGGTAAGTGGCAAAACCGCGAATCCGGCAAATACTGCAGTGAAAATAATGACTGGAGCCGGCTTAAACAGTTTTCTGTCGGCCTTTAGAGGAACAATATCTTCTTTTTGAATAAGCTTTAGTAAGTCGGCCACTGTTTGAAGCAGGCCATAGTAGCCTGTTTCCATTGGCCCATACCGATCTTGAATAAAAGCAGATATCTTGCGTTCAGCATAGACGGCAAATACGGTATAAACCAGTAAAAAATTAAGGAAGAATAGAAATGCGTACACGCTGAACGAAGTCCTTGGTTAATGCAAATTAAACACTTAATTCTTAGATCGGATAATCAATAGCCTACCATTTTAATAGACTACTAACACCTGCTTGTAAAATTAGTTCATGGAATCTGTAAAGAACACTTTATAATCGCTTTTTTGAGCTTATAAAAGTCCTCCTTACCCAAGCCTATTCAAGGGTTACAACTTACTCCCAAAGGATATGTTTTTCCAGAGGCACCTTTCTGCCAAAGAACAGTTCGGCCGCTTTTTCAAAAGAGGGGGTAATGTCTGACACCAGAAACTCATGCTCTCCCTGCCGCTGAGCAGAAGCCAGCCCATGCTCGGCCAGGTAGTGAGCCAGGGCTTTAGCCACAATCATAGAAGAATCAATTACCTCTATACGCCCTTCATAAAACTTATCGATCTGACTTTTAATAAGTGGGTAGTGTGTACACCCTAAAATCAGCGTATCAATATTTTCCAGAAGCGGGTCGGCCAAATACTGCTCAATGATGGCCTCAGAAATGTTATTGTTATGAAACCCTTCTTCAATCATAGGCACGAGCAGAGGAGTTGGCAAAGCGCAAAACTGTATGGAAGGATCTTTAACCTTTAGTTGATACTCATATACACCTGACCCCACTGTTTGCTTAGTGCCAATGAGCCCTACTTTTCGACCGGCATATTTGTGGGCCACATAGGCTACCACCGGATCAATCACATTGAGCACCTTGGCTTTGGAACCCACATACGCCTTCACCAGCTCATAAGCTGCTGCCGAAGCTGAATTGCAGGCTATAAGTATGAGCTTGCAGTGTTTTTGCAAAAGCACATCGCAAATTTTTACGGAATAGGCCTGAATGGTAGCGGCCGACTTATCGCCATAGGGCAAATGAGCGGAGTCTCCGAAATAAACCATGCGTTCGTTGGGGAGGTGCCTATACACGGCATTGGCCACGGTAAGGCCTCCTAGTCCGCTATCAAATATTCCGATGGGTCGATTCATTCTTGCTAAACTTGAAAAGTAGGTACTCAAAGAAAGCGTTAAATATTGTAAACGGTAAAACTAAAGCTAAAATGCTTTCTAACTTCGTGAACCATGAGACCCCGTTTCAAAAGGTGGGTGAAAATGAAAACCAAGGCAATAAAATCAACGCTTTTGAACATAAAAAAAGCCTCAGAAAATCTGAGGCTTTTGAGGGTGATCTGGCTGGGGCTCGAACCCAGGACCCTCTCCTTAAAAGGGAGATGCTCTACCAACTGAGCTACCAGATCAAGAAGTTTTTCATTGGGCAATTAAGGTCGTTTTCCTTAATTGCGGTTGCAAAGGTAAGACCTTAAAAACAAAATGCAAAAGAGAGGATTCAATTTTCTGAATTTAATATTTCTAGCTTTATTTTTAGCTCCACAACTATCTAATAGTCAAGACTTTAAAAAAGAGCTAGAGAAGGCAGATTCATTATTCAGCGTAAGAAAGTACACACAATCGCTAAGTATTTACGAGAAAATCTATCAAGAGCAAAATGAAGCATCGCCTGCCATGTTGCTCAAAATGGCCTATAGCAATGAAGCCATGGGCAACATTGCCAAAGCCCTGCTTTACCTGCACGACTATTTGCGGATTACCGGAGACGAAGAAGTGCTGGACAAGATGAAACAACTGGCCAGTGTTAACGGACTGGAAGGCTACAACATGAGCCAGTTTGAAAAAGCCAAAAAAGCAGTCGAGGATTATAAACTAGAGGTGCTGGGTGTACTCTTTGCCCTGGCGGTGTTGATCGTTGCCATGATCTATAGAAAAATCCAAAAGCACGGAGCGAAATCGCCCAGCCTGGCAGCCAGTTTGCTAATTGTTCTGGCCCTTATTTTTTATGTGGTGAACCTTAACCAAGCCAAAACCAGAGGGCTGGTAATGCAAAATAAAGCCTATCTCATGACCGGCCCTTCAGCTGCAGCCGAGTTAGTGGAAATCATCGATCAGGGGCACAGGGTAGAAATCATTGGCAAGAAAGACATCTGGTACGAAATTAAATGGAGAGGACAACGGGCCTACATTAGAGAAAACAACCTTAAAAAGTTGCTTTAACTCAAGCTATCGATCTACCTCTCCCAGCACAATATCTATTGAACCAATTACGGCAATGAGGTCGGCAATTTGCCCTCCTTTGGCCAACTCATTAATGATGGAAAGGTTCACAAAACTGGCCCCTCGTGCTTTGCAGCGCAAAGGGATATCAGACCTCCCATCGGCCCGGAAATAAAAGCCCGTCTCCCCTTTCGGGTTCTCTGCCCGAACGTACATATCTTGTGCCTTGGGGCGAATCTTTTTCGGCACCATAGCTCGTGGGTCAAAATCCCGATCTCTCTTGTGCTCCTTGGTAAGTTTTTCCAGAGCCTGTTCTATAATACCAATAGACTCATAGCACTCTTGCACCCTCACCCAGGTTCTGTCCCAGCAGTCTCCCAACTGCCCCATTTGGCCTTTACCCACAGGAACATCAAAATCAATTTCGGGATACACAGAGTAAGCATCTACTTTACGTAAGTCGAACCGAAGACCGGAACCCCTCAACATCGGTCCTGTAATGCCATAGTTGATGGCCAAATCTAAGGGTAGTACTCCAACATTGGCCGTACGATTTACAAAGATGGTATTGTCAATCACCACTTGCTCCAGCTCTTTTAGTTTGGGCTTGAGGTAGTTTACAAACTCGAGGCAACGCTCTTCAAAACCTACCGGCAAATCATAAAAAAGCCCTCCAATCCAAATGTAGTTGTACAGCATACGAGCACCCGAGGCCCATTCCAGCAACCTGAGAATATGCTCCCTGTCGCGCATCATCCAGAAGAAAGCGGTTACAGCTCCCAGATCCATGCCATAGCTGCCTAAAGCAACAAAGTGCGAAGCCAGTCTGTTAAGTTCGGCAACTACCACCCGAACATATTCTACTCTGGCCGGAATATCCTTTTCAATCCCCAACATTCGCTCAACTCCCATGGCAAAGGCATGCTCTGAATTCATCGCAGCCAGATAGTCCATGCGGTCTACAAATGGTATGGTTTGGTTGTAGGGCAGATTTTCCGCATGCTTTTCAAAACAGCGATGCAAATAACCAATATGCGGAACAACCTCTACAATCTCTTCTCCGGAGGTAATTACTTCAAGGCGAAGCACACCATGAGTAGAGGGGTGTTGCGGACCAATGTTCACAATCATTTCGTCTCGCTTCAGGTCTTCCGGCCTGAACTTCTGAGGCTCTGATTGCCTGAGATTCTTATTGTCGAATATGTATTGTACTTGATTAGCCACTAGTATTCTACTTTCATACCCCGGTAATAAGTTTGTTCCTTATAATCTTTGCGCAGTGGGTAACCTTCCCAATCGGCAGGCATTAGAATTCGCCTCAAATCCGGGTGATTGTTGAAATGAATTCCAAACATGTCGAAAACTTCCCGCTCTTGCCAGTCGGCCGTTTTCCACAAGTCTACCAGCGAATCAATAGTCGGTTTGTATCTATTCAATACCACCTTCACCATAAGATGAATATTGTTAGGGATTGAGTAGAGATTGTAAATCACCTCCATAGTTCCGGTTTCGGGGCCATTATCGAGGCCCGTAATACAGGAAAGCATATCAAAGTAAAGCTGGTTATGGGTATGCAAAAAATCCATCACCTCTACCAGATCTTCGGCAGACACCGCTAAACCTTGAGGTGTAGCGTTTTCAATCAGCTCGAATGCCTTTCCCGGAAAGCTTTTTTCAAGGAGTATTTTTATTTCTTCAGCCTTCATGCGTACCAAGTATTTTTTCTACGGCTTTCGGGGCAACAATAGTCTCACTTCTTATTTTGTCCTGAAGTTTAATAAGTCCTCCAATCAATGCTTCGGGCCTAGGCGGACATCCGGGCACATAAACGTCAACAGGGATAATGCGGTCGACCCCTTTTACCACGTGATAGCCATGCTCCCAATAAGGGCCTCCACAATTAGAGCAGGATCCCATGGAAATGACATAACGAGGCTCAGCCATTTGCTCGTAGAGCCTGCGTACTCTATCGGCCATTTTGAATGTAACTGTGCCGGCCACTATCATTACATCGGACTGCCTGGGGCTTGCTCTGGGTATTACACCAAAACGGTCCAGATCGTATGGAGTGCTCTGCGCGCTCATAAACTCTATGGCACAACAGGCGGTACCAAACCCCATTGGCCACATAGAAGATAACCTGGCCCAATTGATAAGGTCATCTAACTTGGAGATAATTACCCCTCCGTGCGTAATCTTTTGGTCGAGTAATCCCATATTACAAATACTTCTTATAGGCTTCTGCCGGAATTTTTGACTTAAAGGAGGCTGCCTTCTGTGGTGGGCGCACCCAATCGAGATAGCCCTTTCGCCAGGCATAGGCCAAACCCAGTGCCAAAACTCCAATAAAAATGAACATCTCTGTCATGGCAAACCAGGCCCATTGCCAGTCGGTTCCACGCACAAGGGCTTCATCGCCAAAAACCAGCGCCCAGGGAAACAGGTAAATAATTTCTACCTCAAACAGAATAAAGATGAGCGCAACAATATAGAATCTCAGGTTGAATTGCCCCCAGGCAGAACCTACGGTATCTTCGCCTGACTCATAGGTGGTGAGTTTCTCAAAATTCGGACGGTTGGGCCGAATGAGCCGAGAGGCCAGAAGTCCAACTACAGCAAAGAGAAGTGCTCCTAATATGAAGATGAGCAAAACACCAAATTCAGAAAGATTGCTTTCTATCATGTTTAAAAATTCAGTGGGTCATGATGCTGAAAATGCCCATTCATTCGAATTCGTTCCTTAGCCCGCTCCATTTCTTTGACCAACGGAAGCGCACGGGTTAAATGGTTAATCATATAAGTCTGTCTTTGTGACTCTCTCACCATTTGCAGCATATCATACTCCTGCTCTAAAGATAAACCTAATTTATGAGCCAATTCAAACGAATCGGTGACCAAATCTACATCTAGTTTATCTTCCATTTTCAATACCTGCACTAATTCTTTGGCCAATGTTTTTAGCTCGTTCCACTGCTCAGTGCTCGGGTCGTTAATGTTTTCTAAGCTTTCTACCTCTCCTCCGGCATAAAGCTTGTCGCCCAGTTTGTCATTAAAGGATAAAACCTGCACTGCGCTAATACAACGGGTAATAATATCCATTTCGCCTGTGGTGTAGCGCTTCACCAAACTCACTATCTCCATTTCGCTACCAAAGTCTAATACCCTATTCTGAAAAACCGGAATGACAAAGGTGCTGCCGTTGTCCAGACACTCCTGGATTAACTGTTTGTAGCGTGGTTCGAAAATATGAAGGTTGACCTGTTCGCCAGGAAAGGCCACCAACTGAAGCGGAAAGAAGGGAACAACGCGTTTTGCCATCGGAAAAAGCACTTTACTAAAAAAGCCCCTTTAAGGGGCTTTTGTTTACATGTTCTTTACAATTTCTTCTCCAAATTCGGAGCATTTGAGAAGGGTGGCTCCCTCCATTAATCGTTCGAAATCGTAAGTGACGCGTTTAGACGCTATGGCTTTTTCCAAACCGGAGTATATTAGGTCTGCAGCTTCCTGCCATCCAAAATACTCAAGCATCATGGCTCCTGAAAGAATTACAGAACCCGGATTTACCTTATCCTGACCGGCATATTTTGGAGCTGTACCATGAGTTGCCTCAAAAATGGCGTTGCCCGTAGCATAGTTAATGTTGGCTCCCGGAGCAATACCAATGCCTCCTACCATGGCGGCAAGAGCATCAGAAATATAGTCTCCGTTGAGGTTGAGTGTGGCAATCACCGAGTATTCGGCAGGTCTCAACAATATTTGCTGCAAGAAGGCATCGGCAATCACATCTTTAATAATCACCTGATGACCATCCTTCTCAATAATTTGCCATGGGCCACCTTCATAGTCTTGCGCACCATACTGATCTTTAGCGAGGGCATAACCCCAAGACTTAAAAGCTCCTTCAGTAAACTTCATAATGTTGCCTTTGTGCACCAAAGTCACTGAATCTCTCTTTTGAGCAAAAGCATAATCAATAGCCGCTTTCACCAGTCTGTGGGTTCCTTCTTCAGAAACCGGTTTAATGCCGTATCCGGCCGTATTGGGGAATCTTACTTTTTTGAATCGGGCCGGGAAATTTTCCTTCAGAAGGGCTGCAAACTTATGGGCATCGTCTGAGCCTTTTTCGAACTCAATACCGGCATAAATATCTTCTGTATTCTCTCTGAAAATCACCATGTCGCATAAGCCGGGCTCTTTTACCGGTGAGGGTGTACCTTCAAACCAGCGTACCGGACGAACACAGGCATACAAATCGAGCTCTTGTCTTAGAGCAACGTTTAAAGACCTGATCCCTCCACCAACGGGAGTAGTCAAAGGCCCTTTAATTCCTACCAAATATTCTCTAAATGCATCTAATGTAGCCTCAGGCATCCATTCACCTGTTTCATTAAAGGCTTTTTCTCCTGCCAAAACCTCTTTCCACTGAATGGCCTTTGCGCCATTGTAGGCTTTAGCCACTGCACTGTCGATCACGTTTTTGGCGGCAGGCCAAATGTCTACACCAGTTCCATCGCCTTCAATAAAAGGAACAACGGGTTGATCGGGAACATTTAGCACACCATTGCTAATGGTTATTTTTTGTTCACTCATGGTTAAGTTTTTGAATTTTCTTCACTAAAAAATATGGATGCGCAATGTAATAAAATCTACTTTTTTGATAGACTAATAGCTTTCCTTTTCATTGGGGAAGTCGCCCGACTTTACATCTTTGATGTAATGACCTACCGCATTGGTAATTACCGTCCCCAAATCGGCATATTGCCTTAAAAATCGAGGCTTAAACTCGGCATTAATGCCGAGCATATCGTGCATTACCAATACCTGACCATCGCAATCAGGCCCGGCTCCTATACCAATGGTTGGTATGTTAATTTCTTGCGAAACTTTTCTGGCCAGCTCGGCCGGTATTTTTTCCAGCACTATGGCATAGCAGCCACACTCTTCCAGCAGTTTGGCATCGGCAATGAGCTTTTCGGCTTCCTCTTCTTCCTTGGCCCTTACCGCATAGGTACCAAACTTGTATATGGACTGTGGAGTGAGTCCCAGATGACCCATTACGGGAACCCCGGCACTAAGTACGCGTACTATGGACTCTTTTATTTCGGCACCGCCCTCCATTTTTACAGAGTGGGCTCCGGACTCTTTCATTATACGAATAGCAGACCTCAGCGCTTCGGAGGAGTTTCCCTGGTATGAACCAAACGGAATATCTACTACCACAAATGCTCGGCTAACCGCTCTTATTACTGAACTGGCATGGTAAATCATTTGATCCAGAGTAATGGGGAGTGTGGTTTCGTGGCCGGCCATTACATTTGAGGCAGAGTCGCCCACCAGTATTATATCCACCCCGGCAGCATCTATAAGTTTAGCCATTGAAAAATCGTAAGCCGTGAGCATGGATATTTTCTCTCCGCGCTCTTTCATGGCCTGCAACTGATGTGTGGTTACCTTCTTTATTTCTGATTTATGGATGGACATGTCAGGTAAAATTAAAGGGGTAAATATAAGCATTTACCCCTTGGTGATACGTTTTGAATGGACTATCTACTTTTCGTTGTAGATGTGTACATCTCGCTGAGGATATGGAATAGAGATTCCTTGTTTGTCGAATTCTTTCTTCACTTTTTCGATCATATCCCAGTTAAGGTTCCAGTATTCTGAGCTATCTACCCAGGCCCGAACCGTAATATCTACACTGCTGTCGCCAAGATTGCCCACTCTCACAAAAGGAGCGGGGTCTTTATGCACTCGTTCATCGGCTTGCAAGAAGTCTAAAATGATTTGCTTGGCCTTATCGAAATCATCGTCATAACCAATACCAAAAACCTTATCCCATCTTCTTTTGGGCTCCAAAGTAAAATTGGTAATGTTGGCTCCGGCCACCGCTCCGTTGGGCAAGAAAATGGTTTTGTTATCGGGGGTTTTTAACACGGTATTAAAAATGGTTACTGAGTTTACTGTGCCCGACTGACCATTTACTTCTACAAAATCTCCCGCCTTGAAGGGTTTAATGGTAAGGATTAGAATTCCTCCTGCAAAATTCGAAAGTGACCCTTGAAGTGCCAAACCTATGGCCAAACCTGCAGCTCCAAATACTGCAATAAAACCGGAAGTTTCTATACCTACCTGTTTTACAAAAGCCAGAATAAGGGCCGCCCACAAGGCTACTTTTACTACGCCTTTTAGCGTAGGAATAAGTGTGGGATCTACCCCTTTTTTGGTGAGTGTTTTGCCAAAGGTTTTTACCAGTTTTTTAATAACCCACGACCCAATAATCAGGGTAATTAGTGCTCCTAATACCTTGAGGCCGTAGATTAAGACTGCTTCATTAATACTATTCCAAAGTTCCTGTAAAGAGGTTTCCATAATTCATTTTTAGTTAAGAAATGGGTTTAATACAAGTAAGCTGAATAGTCCTCGTCTGTCAATTGCACGTGGATATGCTCTTCGATGGTTGTGCCAAGTTCAAACCCTTTGTAGTCTACTGCAATAGGAAACCTTTTGTGGCTTCGGTTCACTAAAACGGCTGTCTGGATTTTTCTCACTTTCATTTTCAAAAAAGGATCCAGAGCATAAATCATGGTTCGGCCGGAGTTAAGCACATCATCTACCACAATAAGGGTAAAATTGGGCACATCGGGCTCTTTGGAGAAGCTCACCGTAGGCTGGCTTTGAGCCTCTTTGTCTATATCGATTCTAATAAGCTCGACAGGAATCTCTGAAATGGCTCTCACCTCACGGGCCAGCATTTCAGAAATTTTTACTCCGTTGTTATCAATACCGGCCAGGAAGATTTTCGAGGCATCGTAGTTTTGCTCGTAAATCTCGTAAGCCATTCTTCGTATGATCTGCTCTATTTGAGCTTTCTCCAGAATGCGTTTCTCAGTTGTTTGCATAAGGTCTATTCAGGGATTGGCATCACCTTACTATCCTTAAAGGTAGAGAGGATCACCATCGACTGCAAATTATCAACCACTGAGATATCGCTCACTTTTTCTAGCATAAGCTGCTGATAGGAGGCAATATCTTTGGCAATAATTTTCAAAACGAAATCGCCAGACCCGGTCACGTGGTGGCACTCTATTACCTCGTTAATCTTATTTATGGCCTCCAGAAATATCTCTATATTCTGCTTGTTGTGGCCTTTAAGGGTAACGTATACAAAAGTGCTCACTCCCATACCAATCTTATCTGTATCGAGCTTGGCATGGTAACTTTTAATAATTCCGGAGTTTTCCAGTTTTTTCACCCGCTCCAATGTAGGTGCAGGAGAAAGACCAATTTCTTTAGAGAGCTGCGCGTTAGTAATCTTCGCGTTCGACTGAAGAATATCAAGAATCTTCCGGTCGATTTTATCAAGTTTGAGGTTCACAATACTTAAGATTAACTACAAAATATAATTCGGCACAAATGTACAAAGATCAAAGAATATTTTACCAAAGAATCTAAAGAAAGCTTAAGCCGAATTATTTCCGTTTTCTTATTTCTTTTTTCAGTTCCCTGGCTTGTTCATTGACACCGTCTCTACGTTTGGAGTTGTCCCGAATGATATCTATTCTTTCGAGGGCCTCCTCAAAACGACCGGCCTGTGTAGCATACTGTGCCAGATACAGTTGAGCGTAGAGATAGTAGCCCGACTCTTCCTCATCGACCAACTGCTCTGTAAAGCGTATTGCTTGCCTCAGGTACTTCTCTGCCTCTTGGTGCCTTCCCCTTTTTCGGTGAATGTGCCCCAGAAAAAAGCTGGCGTATCTTCCGCTTACTTCTTCATAACCAACCTGCCCCTTGTCTATTCTGTTTAGAATTTCTTCAGATTCTTGCTGAGCCTGGGTGTCCTGCCCCAAAGTGTATAACATTCGGGCATAAAATCTGTGAAAGTAGGGGTTGTCAGGATACTTTTTATGAACCATTTCGGCCAGTCGAAGCGCATCAAACGTTTCGTTGGTTTCAAAAGCCTTGATGCGCATCAGGAAATAAGTAGCTTCTATTCGGGTATAAAAAGCGTTTCGGGAAACCTCATTGAGCTGCCGAAGCCCCAATTCTTTATCGCCTTTGGGAAAGAACACCAGCATGGGTCGGAGCATCGGATAAGTTTCGCGAATCCAAATGGAGTAGTAGTTAAAAAGGGCATCTCCGAACAGAATTTCCGGGCTAAAACTTTCATTGCCCTGGGTTATCTCCAGGTACTTGAGGGCGTTCTTTCCGGCCCCGGCTGCTCTGAACCAATTTTTCTTCTCTGAATGGTAGCGCCCTACAAAGCCATGAGCACCAGCTAAAAAGAAAGCAGCTTCTATGTTGTTTTCATCGGCCTTAAACATGGCCTCAGCTTTAACAATGGCCGTATCCATATAAGCCAAAAACTCATCTCCCAGTGGGCTTTCTTTGTCCAGATTGGGCATCATTTGCCACCAGGTGCTAATGCCAAACAGAAAGTATGGCAATGGGTGATCAGGGTAGTTGTACTTCATCCAGTTGAACTCAACTTCTGCTTCCCTGAATTTAAAATTGTACATGTTATCTACCGCATCTGTAATTTGCAGCTGCAGTGCCATGTTCAACAAAAGGTATTGAGTACTATCGGCCTTTGCCTGAGTGGCTTCTGCCCTGGGTAAGGCTACAAAACAAAACAGCAGGAGCCCTAAAATTTTGGTGTTCAGAAATTTCATAAGTGCAGTTGAAGCAAAATTACTGCCGCTTAGTCCAATAGCCATGCATTGATACAATTTAATTCTAAGCTTCGTCCTTAAATCGTAGTTTTACTCAAAATAGTTTCCCCATGCCCAGAGAATTCAGCAATCTTGAGCTTCAGGCCCGAAGTTGGTTTGGCTTTAACAAGCCATTGTTTTTTATACTTCTCTGTGTTGTATACCTACTGCTTTTTTATGTTCAGCAAAACTTTATTGTAGACGAAATTGCGGCTTTCAAGTTTCTGGAGGGACCTCAGGCCCTCATATTTAAAATAATCGCAAGCCTTAACATGCTGTCCATCCCTGTGGTTTATGCAATCAAGTTTACCATTGTGGGCTTTGTGCTATGGGTTGGATGCTTTATGTGGGGCTATAATGTAAACTTTTACAAATGCTGGAACATTGCCATGATTGCCGAGCTGGTCTTTTTTGTACCTACAATCATTAAAATTTTCTGGTTTATGTTTATTGAAACTGACCCCACCTACTGGGAATATGACAGTTTTTACCCCCTTTCACTCATGAATTTTTATGAATACAGTGAGGTACCCCAAAAATACTGGTATGTAAACCAACAACTCAATGTGTTTGAGTTGGCTTATTGGGTTGTGCTCACTTATGGGGTCGACTTTGCGGCCAGAAAAAAGAAATCAGTAGCCAATGCCATTGTGGCCACCTCATATGTACCGCTCTTTTTGCTTTGGCTATGGTTTTATTTGGGCGTTGCGGAGTAATTTTCAGCCACAGACAAGAGGCCATGGCTATTAATAAAAATTAACCGTTGCCCTAGTATATTTTTACTATTTTCACGCCTCAAATTGGTGTTAAATGACAGATTTTAAGAAGATAAACAACCTTACCGGGTGGGCTGTATTTCTGGTTTCTCTGATCACATATGTGCTCACTGTAGAAGAAACTGCAAGCTTTTGGGATTGTGGTGAATTCATAGCCATTGCCTTTAAATTAGAAGTATCGCACCCTCCGGGGGCACCACTCTTTATGCTGATTGGCCGCTTATTCTCTTTCCTGTCGTTTGGAGATGTTACCAAAGTGGCCTATTGGGTAAATATGTCGAGCGTATTGGCCTCGGCCCTTACTATTCTTTTCTTATACTGGTCTATTGTAATGCTGGGCCGCAAAGTGCTGCAGGCCAAAGTTGGCGAAGAAACCGATCTGCAAAAGATACTATTGGCCGGTGCGGGTGCTGTAGGTGCTCTTGCCTTTACTTTTACAGATTCTTTTTGGTTCAGCGCTGTAGAGGGTGAGGTATATGCCATGTCTTCTTTCTTCACGGCTGTGGTTTTCTGGGCCATTCTAAAATGGGAACTGGTAGAAGATGAAAGCAGAGCCAATAAATGGCTTTTATTCATTGCCTATATGATGGGTCTTTCTACCGGGGTTCACCTTCTCGGCTTGGTTACTCTACCCGCTATGGGCCTTATTTATTACTTCAAAAAATATAAAAATCCAACTTGGCAAGGTGTATTAGTAGCCTTGGGCTTCAGCTTATTCCTTGTACTGTTTATCAACTCATTTATTATTCCCGGACTACCAACAATTGCGGGTAAATTCGAAATTACCTTTGTCAATACGTTTGGGCTTCCATTTGGCTCAGGAGCTCTTTTCCTTACCATTTTGGTAATAGCCGCTATTGTTTTTGGGTTACGCTTTACCGCCAAAAAAGACATGGTAAAGCTCAATACACTTATTCTTTCTATGGCCTTTGTGCTCATTGGTTATTCTTGTTATGCCGTCATTCTTATTCGTTCACGAGCCGACCCACCTATTGACCAAAACAATCCGGAAGATGTAATGACTTTTGTTTCCTACCTGAAAAGGGAGCAGTATGGTAGCCGTCCACTCTTGCACGGACAGTACTTTAATGCTCCAATAATCGACTACATTGAAGGAGACCCTATTTATTATAAGGCCGAAGACAAGTACAAAATAGCTGACTATAAAATTGGCTATGAGTATGACCCGGAATATACAACCCTGCTACCAAGAATGTATAGTAGCTCCCCGAGCCATGAGAGAAAGTACATGGAAGTAACTGGCCTAAGACCTGGAGAAAAACCCACTTTCTCTGATAACCTGCGCTTTATGTTCCTACACCAAATTGGGCACATGTACCTGCGGTACTTCATGTTCAACTTTGCCGGTAGAGAAAGTGACATTCAGAATGCCAGTTGGCTTAAGCCTTTTGAAACCGATAAGAATGTGCCGGAGACTATAGCAAATAACAAAGGACGTAACCAGTATTACATGATTCCTTTGGTGCTGGGGCTAATAGGCTTATTCTTCCAGTTTAACCGAGATCCTAAAGGGTTTTCGGCTACATTTATGCTCTTTATCCTCACCGGGGTGGCGCTGGTTATTTACCTGAACTCTCCCCCTATAGAACCTCGCGAAAGAGACTACATCTATGCCGGTTCTTACTACGCTTTTGCCATGTGGATTGGCCTATCGGTGCTGGCACTGGGTAGCGCAGTAGCGAAAAAAGGAAAAAGCCTTGTAGCAGGAACCATTGCTTTGTGCATGATTGCTCCTGTAATTTTAGCTAAAGAAAACTGGGACGACCACGATCGTTCGGGCCGTTACTTCTCTGTAGATTCGGCAAGAAACTTTTTGGCCTCTTGTGCCCCCAATGCCATACTCTTTACAGGTGGTGACAATGACACCTTCCCACTATGGTATGTGCAGGAGGTTGAAGGCTTCCGTACAGACGTGCGTGTGGTCGTGTTGAGCTACTATGCCACCGACTGGTATATTGACCAAACGGCCACAAAAATGAACGACTCTGAGGCCTTTCCTTACTCACTCACAATAGACAACTATCGTCAGGGCACCAACGATGTGCTCTATGTACAGGAATTACCGCAGTTTCAGGGACAAGCCATTGACCTGAGGGAATATTTGGATGTGGTGCGCAGAGATGTGCCACAATTCAAACGCACCTTTGCTTCTGGTAGCGAAGTAATGCTTATTCCGGCCGAAACCTTAACCATGCCGGTAGACACGGCTGCTGTATTGGAAAAGGGTATAATACCGGACGAACTTAAGCCCTACCTGGTAGACCGAATGTTCTTTGACTTTAAACGCAACGATAACGGTGAATTACTGTCGAGAACAGTAGACAAAGGGCAAATGATGCTTCTCGATTTAATTGTACAGAACAACTGGGAACGCCCCATTTACTTTAACTACACTTCTGTAAATGCGCTGAGCTGGAATGCCGACCCTTACCTGGTGCAGGAAGGAATGGCCTACAGACTTTTGCCGGTTCGTAAACCATCGGGTATGAGGGAGCTGGTAAACACTGAGGTGATGTATGACAATGTAATGAACAAAATGCAGTTCAGAGGACTGGACAACCCAGATGCCAATCTGAACGAAGATTACAGAGGCTTTGTACAAAATCATCGCTCTATGATTACCAGCCTGGCCGATGCGCTGGTACTAAAAGGAGACACCGCCAGAGCAAAAGAGGTGCTTGATTTTGGAATGGAAAGAATGCCGGTAGAAGCCGTGCCGTACGATGTTTCTTCAATAGGTTTTGTTCAAGGCTATTTCGATGTGGGCGAAAAGGAACTGGCCGCAAAAATGGCTATGGAACTGGCCGAGCAATTCAACTCAGAGCTCAGCTACCTTCAGAACAAGCAACGATGGGGCGACTACAACTTTAGCAACAAGCTTAGAGGACTGCGCTACCTACAATTGGTATTGCAAGAAGAAGGCAAAAATGATGAAGCCAAAAGAGTAGAAGAAATGCTGAACGAGCAAAACATAAGGCTCAACATAGACCGAAGTAATTTCTAACAACATGTAAAGGCCGCCTGTTTTCAGGCGGCCTTTTTTCACACACACTTGCTCGGTTATTTGCCTCTGCGAGTCTCTTCATCTCAAGACAGTACAACCGTGCCGCAATCAGTCTTCTTTGCGTGCTTTGTAGTAAATTGCAGCGTAGCACTTCGTATGCACCCAGCCATTGTAATTGCTTTTTCTGAATAACTCACGAGCCGCCTCTATGGGCTTTTTAGTTCCCATTTGCCTCATTTCTGCCTCAATGAGTTTCCAGGTTTCTTCCATTTGCTCTTGCGCCTGCTCTTCGCCCAGAGTGCGAATGAGCTGCTCGTAGCAGTCTTGTTGCAAAAACTCTGTAATGGTAGACTCAAATGGTTTGTCATTGGAGCGGAGCCTCCTTTGAGGCCATGCTTTAAACGTGTTCATGTGTGTAGTATTAACAGTCTGATCATTAGCTTTTTTGAACGGCCTTTAACCCCGCCTCGAAAATTTGCCTTACATATTCCGATGAATTTTTGGGAGGCAAACCCTCATTGACCAATCGCTTATTTTCATCCCTTACAAACTCATCCAGCCTCTGTCTTTGGTCTTCAAATAGCCTAATAACCAAAGGTTTACTCAGGTTACCATTGTGTTCTCTAACGTGCTTATTCATAGGCTTTGCTTTCCTGGGTTAAATGACACAACACATATCAAAGACCCTTTGGAGCGAACATCACTTTTGTGCCGCCAGTTTTGTATCATTGTATGCGTGTATTCACATAACAAAAATATAGATAATTATCTATGTTTTCAAAACTATTGTAGATTTTTTTCTAAATAAATTTCAATGTCTCAAATCGTCAGTCGGCTGAGTGACTACATAAAACATAAAAAACTGTCGGTCAGACAGTTCGAAAAGAGTGCCGGAATGTCCAACGGATCACTCGGAAAGGCGATTAAGAACGGAACAGACATTCAGACGAAATATTTGGATAATATCATTAAAGAGTTTCCTGACCTTAACCCAACCTGGTTGCTCACGGGCGAAGGAGACATGTTGCTCCCACCAACAGCCAATGAGCCTGAGCCCCAGTATACCAAGGGAAGCTCTTCTACTGAAAACTTGGTACAAATTCTGGCCAGCCCAAGCCAAACTGGGCGCGAACAGATTTTAAAAGAAGAGGTATTAAGACTTAAGCAAACCCTGGAAGAAATTCGGGAATTGCATGACAAAGGCATTATGGATACCCTAAAGGATTTGCTTCGAAAATCAAATCATTGATTACGCACTACTTCTCCACCACAAGAAATAAATCGAGTGCCTCATCGGCCTCATCTATCAGTACATAATCTGTATGCTTTATTTCAGCAACAAGTCCTGTATTGGCCGTATTGAGCTTGTTTCGGTTCAGGCGATTGAGTATATCGTACGGTATTCTTAACAAAGGAGCGGGCAGCCTGTACTGCAGATTGAAAATATCGAACCGGGTTATTTTTTCCACGGCCCTCTTATTCTGCTCGTAGTAGGCCATAACCTTATGGTTGCCGCCAACCCCCTTCATGGTGACTTTCGGAAAAATGGTCTGTGCCAATTGGGTTAACTCCTGAGCCGTATATTCTCTCACATGCCAGGGGTTACGAGTGAGGGTTTTCTTAATATTTGGGGTTGTCAACACGGCTTTGCCCCCCGGCTTCAGCACCCTGTATATCTCTTTTAAAAAGGCTTTATCTTCTTTTACATGTTCAATTACCTGAAAACTCACTATGGTATCGAAACTATTGTCGGCCAGGCCTTTGAATGGCGGAAAAACGGCTTGCCTAAAATCTACTCCGGGATATTTCTGCTGCAGGCGTTCGATCACCTCACCAATCTTATCCAATGCCACATATCCATCAGCCAGTGGACTTAGCAATTCTACTCCACGTCCTTCGCCACACCCCAGTTCCAGCAACTGTCCTTTTATAGACGGCATGGCCAAATAATAGGCCTGAAGCAATCGTTGGTGAATGGGATTGTCTGAAGGAATTTTGTCAGAGGCAATTTCTGTAGTGTAAGTAGCCATGTGTAAAATTTGGCCAAAATTAGGGGAATATCCCGAATTCGTTCAAATTTGTTCCGGCTAAGCACATATCTGCTATTTTTGATGGAAAGCAACGGCATGAAAACGCTATGTTCGGCACTACTACTCCTATGGAGCAGCCTGGTCTGGGCTCAGGGAAGGATGAGCTCATCAGACCTCAGCTTTCTCTATGATGAGGAGCATGAGTTTCTCGTTCGACACAAAACAGTGTCTCAGGGCAACCAGTTTAAGGTATACTTCAACTTCATGCTCAACAGTGGCAACGTGCGCATCTCGGATTTTCAGCTTAGCTATGATGTTCGCGGCAGCTACATCGATGAAAAGTCGGTAACAGAAAACAGCCGAATTGATACCAGCCAGGTGGTTGACATTGCCTTTAGACAGTATACTTACGAGCTAAACTTCGAACGAGAAGAAAACGACAAGCTTCTGGTGGTAGATGTGTACAACATCATTAAAGACACCCATTACTACATTGATATTCCCTTGATTGAGGAAGATACTCCCCCACCATCTTTTTTATTGATGGAGGTAGACAAAGACATTCCTTACTTTGCCCGTTACCTGAACCGGAACAGAGCAGTGCGGCTGGTAAACCCTTTTGGAACTCCTCTCAATTACGAAATCAGTGGCATTGAAAACAACAAAGCGGTGGCTATGCCTCCGTTTGACGAAACGGAACAACCCCAACCTTCAGAAGTACTGCTAGACACACTGTATGGTGTAAATGAAGGTGAGGTTTTTGAGTTTTACAACGAAGGTTTTTACACCATCAGAGCAGCACAAGCTCCCAACCAATCGCTCAAAATTCTTGTGGCCGATGAATTTTATCCCTATTTCAATGATTACTCAGAGCTTGTTCAACCCCTTATTTATGTGACAACCAACGATGAATACAAAGCCTTGAGAGGACCGGAAGAAACCCGGTTGGTATTCGAAGAGTTTGTAAACAATACCATTTCGGCTAACGAAAGAATAGCCAAAGACTTCATAAAGTTCTACTACCGAAGAGTTAGAAAGGCAGCCAGGCTCTTTACCGAGAATAAGGCCGGTTGGAAAACCGACCGCGGAATGGTCTACATAATTATGGGAGATCCCATACAGGTATTTCGTAATGAGCGGACAGAACTTTGGGTTTTTCCGGATAGTGAAGGAGGCCGAATACGTTTTATATTCGATATAGTGCAGGAAGACGGAATTACAAAGCACAAGCTCATTAGGGGCAAAAGATATAAGGAAAACTGGCTATTGGCCGTATCTCAGTGGCGCAACGGAAGAATAATTGAATGAATCAGCAACATAAAACAGACTACATCTATGGCACAAGGGCTGTCATAGAGTCCATACAGGCAGGCAAAGAAATCGATAAGTTGCTCGTGCAAAAAGATTTGCGAAACGAATTGATTTTGGAGCTGTTGCAGCTGGCAAAAGGCCACTCTATTCCCGTTCAGAAAGTGCCGGTAGAAAAACTGAACCGCATTACCAAAAAGAATCATCAGGGGGCAATAGCCTACTTATCATCGGTAGTCTATGCCTCGCTTGATCATGTGATTTCCGAAGCTTACGCCAAAGCAGAAACCCCATTGCTGATTATTCTCGACAGGGTTACGGATGTGCGCAATATTGGAGCCATAGCCCGAACGGCCGAATGTGCCGGTGTTCACGCCATTGTGGTACCCAGCCGTGGTACCGCCCAACTGGGTGCTGATGCCATGAAAACTTCGGCAGGAGCACTCAATCATATACCTATTTGTCGGGTAGAGAATCTAAAAACTACCATTCGGGAAATTCAGGATAATGGCATACAGGTGGTTGCCTGCTCAGAAAAAGCAGATGCACTGGTGTATTCGGCAGACTTAAGTGTACCTCTGGCTATTCTCATGGGTTCGGAAGAGGATGGTATTTCGCAAGAATATTTGAAACTGGCCGATAGCCATGTGAAACTGCCTGTAGTAGGCCAAATTGAGTCTCTTAATGTTTCGGTGGCCACGGGAGTGATTGTTTATGAAGTACTGCGCCAGCGCTTAAGCTAGGCAGCAGGTGGGCCCCTGTTGGTATACCCAAGACAAAACAAAGCCCTGGTTTGGCTGTAATCATTGCCAGGGCTTTATTATTCAGAGCCTCAATTCAATGATCGACCTCAGGCAAAACCTGCTCCCCGCTCTTTGGCGTCACTTAAAAACTCTCTGAATTTCTTTTCAGCATCTTTTTTACAAATGAGCACCACGTTGTCTGAGTGGGTAACCAAATAGCCATCGAGCTCCTGAGCTACAATTAGCGTATCCTTTGGTCCTTTTATATAACAGTTGGTAGAGTCATACAACAAGGCGTTGGCATCTACCACATTACCATTTTTGTCTTTTTCTTTAATCTCGTGAAGTGAATCCCAGCTACCAAGGTCAGACCAATCGAACTTTCCCTTAACCATGTATACCTCATCGGCCTTCTCCATTATTCCATAATCAATGGAAATACTTTTGCACAGGGTGTAAGCCTTATCGATAAACTCCTGCTCTCCGGCAGTATAATACTTATCGGCTCCTTCTTCAAAAATGACAGCAATATCTTCCAGATACCGATGAAAGGCGTTTGTAATAGCTTCTATAGACCAAACGAAAATGCCCGCATTCCACACAAAATCGCCACTTTCAATAAACTTTTGAGCCAACTCCAGCTCTGGTTTTTCTGTAAAGGTTTTTACCTTCTTAACCTTCTTTAGCGGGCTAGAGTGGTATTGTATATAGCCATACCCCGTTTCCGGTCGGCTAGGTACTATACCCAGTGTTATCAGTTTTTCAGAGCCTTTGGCCGCTTTGGTAGCAATAGTAATATTCTCTTCAAAAATCTTTTCCTTAAACACCACGTGGTCGGAAGGAGCCACAATCATAATCCCTTCAGGGTCTCTCTGCTTAATCTTAAAAGCCGGATAAGCCACCGCTGCAGCCGTGTTTCTCCCAATGGGCTCCAACAAAATCTGATCGTCAGACAAGTCTGGCAACTGCTCCTTCACCAGGTTGTAGTAGCTCTTGTTGGTAATTACATAAATGTTTTCACTGGGGCATATATTCAGAAACCTGTCGTATGTCATCTGAATTAACGACCGGCCTGTGCCCAGTACATCCAGAAATTGTTTGGGTTTATTTGCACGGCTATATGGCCAGAATCTACTGCCGATTCCGCCCGCCATGATAACTACATAGTTTTGTGCCATGATTATACTATTCCTTCATTCAGCAGGTCACTGATGTGCAAAAAGCCTACTACCCGCTTCTGATCTACTACTATTAATTGGTTAATATCATGCTCACGCATTTGATTGAGTGCCCGTAGGGCATACTCCCCTTTCGCAATGGTTTTAGGGTTGCGTGTCATTACTTCTGCAATAGTCAGTGCCGAAAAATCATCGTACTTCTCGAGCATCCGTCTCAGGTCGCCATCGGTAAAAATACCCACCAATTCGTTCTGTGCATTGACCACTGCAGCGGCTCCCAGCCTCTTTTTTGAAATTACTAAAATACTGGCTTTCACCAAGTCAGTTTCTTGAACAACGGGCAATTCGTTCTTTGGATATATATCATCTACCTTTAAGTAGAGTTGTTTACCCAGCGAGCCACCGGGATGATACCGCGCAAAATCTTCTGAAGTAAATCCTCTGGCCCACAACAAGGCCACAGCCAGAGCATCGCCCACAGCCATATGTACCGTTGTGCTGGTGGTTGGCGCAAGGTTGTTAGGATCGGCTTCTTCGGCCACTATGGCTTTCAATACATAGTCGGCATGTTTCGCCACATAACAATCTTCATTACTCACCAGCCCTATTATTTTGGCTCCAGTGCGTTTCAGGAGAGGAAGCAACACTTTTATTTCTTCCGTATTTCCGCTTTTGGAAATACACATCACCATATCTTCCTCCCTTATCATTCCCATGTCGCCATGAATGGCATCGGCCGCATGCATAAAAATGGCCGGAGTACCCGTAGAGTTGAGTGTGGCCACAATCTTGTTGGCAATTATGGCGCTTTTTCCCACCCCGGTAATCACCAACCTACCTTTCATGGAAAGTATTTCGTGAACTACTTGCTCAAAATCTTGGTCTATATACTCAATAACCTTAATTATGGCGTCAGCTTCTTTGCGAAGCGTCTCTTTGGCTATTGTTTGAATATTTTTATTTAAATTCAATGGAAGCGCACATTAATTTTGTGCGACAAATATAAGTAATGGTCTCATTCCAAATGGGTTTAGCCTAATTAATATGGTAAGTGTTGATGTACTACGATCTAAGCTGAAGGAGGTATTCGGCTATGATCAATTCAGGGGGAATCAGGAAAAAATAATACTGAACTTATTAGCAGGTAAAAACACCTTTGTGATTATGCCTACAGGCGCAGGAAAGTCCATGTGCTACCAGATGCCTGCTATTGTGCAAGAGGGCACCGCTATAGTTATTTCCCCGCTTATCGCCTTAATGAAGAATCAGGTAGACCAGCTCAATGCGGTTGGCATCAAAGCCCGGTTCCTCAACTCAACACTCTCAAAATCTGAGATAAACAAAATAAAAAAGGCTACCCTTGCCGGTGAACTCAAGTTACTATACATAGCCCCCGAGTCGCTTACTAAAGAAGAAAATGTAGACTTCCTCCGCCAGGCCAAAATATCGTTTGCGGCTATCGATGAGGCCCACTGTATTTCTGAATGGGGCCACGACTTCCGGCCTGAATACAGGCGAATAAAGTCTATAATCGACCATCTGGGCCAAATCCCTATCATAGCCCTTACGGCCACAGCCACCCCTAAAGTACAGCTCGACATTCAACGCAACCTGCAAATGGAGGGAGCCGATTTGTTCAAGTCTTCTTTTAACCGGGAAAACCTTTACTATGAAGTTCGCCCCAAAAAAGGCATTAAAAAACAGCTTATTAAGTTCATCAGGGAGAATCAGGGCAAGTCGGGGATTATATATTGCCTGAGCCGCAAGAAGGTAGAAGAAATTGCCGAGTTCTTGCGGGTGAACGGATTTAAGGCGGCTCCATATCATGCCGGCTTCGATCCGGCCGTTCGAATGAAGAATCAGGACGATTTTCTCAACGAGGAAGTGGATGTGATTGTGGCCACCATTGCTTTCGGCATGGGAATAGACAAACCAGACGTACGGTTTGTAATTCACTACGATGTGCCCAAGTCATTAGAAGGGTACTATCAGGAAACCGGTAGGGCAGGTAGAGACGGACTGGAAGGTCAGTGCATCATGTTCTACAGGTACAACGATATTCTCAAACTCGAAAAATTCAACAAAGACAAGCCTGTTACTGAAAAGGAAAACGCCAAAATATTGCTTGAGGAGATGGCTTCCTATGCGGAGTCGGCCGTATGTCGTAGAAAGCAACTCCTCCACTACTTTGGTGAGGAGTATGACGATACACACTGCAAAGAATCGGGAATGTGCGACAACTGTCGCTACCAGAGAGAAAAATATGATGGGCAACAATACGCCCAAACGGTTGTTGAAGCCGTACTGCAAACAGAAGAACGTTTTGGCATGAGTCATCTGGTCAACGTGATCAGAGGCTCCAGCAACCAGTATGTAAAAAGCTACAAGCACGACAAATTGCCCGTTTATGGCAAAGGAAAAGGTGAAGACGAAAGCTTTTGGAAGTCGGTAGTAAGACAAACGCTACTCAATGAGCTTATTGAAAAAGACATAGAAAACATAGGTCTGCTCAAATGCACGCAAAAAGGCCGAAAGTTTGTTGAAAAGCCCGAATACATTGAGTTCACCAAAGACCTGGATTTTAGCGATGTAGACGAAACGGAGGATGAAAGCAATGAAACTCCTGCTTCGCCAAACCCGGGTAGTTCTTACGACAAGGTGCTTTTTGACCTTTTGAAAGCTGAAAGAAAGAAAATAGCCAAAGAGAAAAATCTTCCACCCTATGTGATTATTCAGGATCCCTCGCTGCAGGAGATGGCTACCACCTACCCCACCACTCCGGAAGCTCTGGCCAACGTAAATGGCATTGGCATGGGCAAAGTACAAAAGTTCGGAGCCTCATTCATGCGACTCATTAAACAGTATGTAGAAGATAATGAGATTGACATTGAAGATGTAGTAGTTATTAAATCTTCGGGCAATAAGTCCAAAAACAAAATTTACATTATTCAGCAGGTAGACCGAAAAATAGACTTGGAAGAAGTAGCCGAACAAAAAGGGTGGTCTATGGAAGAGTTGATAGACGAAATGGAAATTATCTGTTTTGCGGGCACCAAACTCAACCTGGACTATTACCTGGATCAAATTATGGACGAAGACCTGCAGGACGACATAATGAACTACTTTATGAATGCCGAGTCTGACGACATTAAAGAAGCCATGGACGAATTTGATGGGGAAGACATTACTGAAGAAGACCTACGATTGATGCGTATTAAATTCCTTTCAGAATACGCAAATTAATTACCTTTGAGGCTTTCAAAAAACCCTTATAATCTATGAAAGTCCTTGTTCTTGGTAGCGGTGGCAGAGAACACGCCCTCAGTTGGAAAATTGCTCAAAGCAAACAATGCGAAGCCCTGTTCATTGCTCCCGGCAATGCGGGCACAGCACAAGTAGGGACTAACGTGGCCCTGACCGTAACGGATTTTGAAGGCATTGGCCACTTTGTAAAACAAGAACAAATTGATTTGGTAGTTGTAGGGCCAGAAGACCCTTTGGTAAAAGGTATTGCCGACTACTTTGCCAAAGATGATGAACTAAAGAAGGTCGGACTGGTAGGCCCTTCAGCTAACGGGGCTCAACTAGAGGGGAGCAAGGATTTTTCTAAGCGCTTTATGGAACGACACGGCATACCCACCGCCCGTTCCAAAACATTTACCCGCGAAAATCTTGAAGAGGGACTCAATTACGTTTCGAGCCACCCACTGCCGGTAGTGCTCAAAGCTGACGGACTAGCAGCCGGTAAGGGAGTAATTATTGCAGAAACCACCGAGCAGGCCCGCGAAACCCTACAAGAGATGCTGGTGGAAGCCAAGTTTGGCGATGCTTCCAGCAGGGTGGTTATTGAGCAATACCTTCAGGGTATTGAATTGTCGGTTTTTGTACTTACCGATGGGCATAGCTACAAAATTCTGCCCGAAGCCAAAGACTACAAACGCATAGGAGAAAACGATACGGGGCTGAACACTGGCGGTATGGGAGCTGTAACTCCAGTACCCTTTGCGGCAGGAGACTTTATGCAAAAAGTAGAAGAGCGCATTGTAAAACCAACCGTAAAAGGCCTGAAGGAAGAAAACATCGACTACAAAGGCTTTATTTTCATTGGCCTTATGAATGTTGGCGGAGACCCTTATGTAATTGAGTATAACGTTCGAATGGGAGACCCTGAAACCCAGGTTGTCATACCTAAGATTAAATCGGACTTATTGGAACTACTGCAAGCTACTGCACAAGAACGGCTGGCCGAGGTGGATTATACGACACACAATGAAGCTTTTACTACAGTGGTAATGGTTTCTGGTGGCTACCCAGGCAGCTACCCCAAAGGGCACCCCATCAGCGGATTGAACGAGGTAAATGAGGCTTTGGTGTTTCATGCAGGAACCAAGCTGAACGACTCGCAAGACATCGTTACCAATGGTGGTCGGGTGCTGGCCATTACCGGAAAAGGCGAATCGGTAGAAAAAGCCCTCGAAAATGCTTATAATGGTGTCAGCAAAATTTCCTGGACAGATGAGTATCATCGTAGAGACATTGGCCAGGATATTCTAAGATTGCTTAAACAATAGACTTCTGGCCTTGGGCTTAGTAAATATATGAGTTGTAGTTGTGGAACAAGTGTAGCAGGCAAAACAGCAGGATGCAATAACAATGGTGGCTGTGCCACGGGTGGTTGCAATAAGCTGAACGTTTTTGATTGGCTCTCCAATATGGACGTGCCGGTTCAGGAGAAGTTCAACATAGTGGAGGTACGTTTTAAAAACGGCCGCAAAGAGTTCTTTAAGAATGAAAACCACCTGGATCTTGTTACCGGAGAGGCCGTAATTGTAGATGTTCCCGGAGGGCATCATCTGGGGCACGTATCTATGCAAGGCGAACTTGTAAGACTTCAAATGAAAAAGAAGAATGTTGAAGTCAACGATGAAATTCGCCAAATCTATCGCAAAGCCACACTCAAAGACCTCGAAAAATTTGAGCAGGTGAGAAAGCGCGAAATGCCTGCCCTCTATCGCACCCGAAACATTATTCTGGAACAAAAGCTGGAAATGAAACTCACCGATATTGAGTTTCAGGCCGACAACACCAAAGCTACTTTTTACTATTCTGCCGATGACCGGGTAGATTTTCGGGAGCTGATTAAAGTGCTGGCAGCCGAATTTAAAATTCGGGTAGAAATGCGACAAATAAGCCTGAGACAGGAGGCTGGTCGCCTTGGTGGCATAGGATCTTGCGGACGCGAACTGTGCTGTTCTACCTGGCTCAGCGAGTTCAAAAGTGTATCTACAGCCGCAGCCCGCTACCAAAACCTTAGCCTCAATCCGAGTAAACTTTCCGGCCAGTGCGGCCGACTCAAGTGCTGCCTTAATTATGAGCTGGACACTTATATGGAAGCTCTGGAAGATATTCCTGAAGTGACCAAGCTTAAAACCAGTAAAGGGGAAGCGCGACTACAAAAAACTGATATTTTCAGAAAAATAATGTGGTTTAGCTATGGCGATGAAAACAGCTGGCATCCCATACCCACAGCGCGTGTAAAAGAAATTCTTGCCCTGAATCAGAAAGGTGAAATCCCCGAATCGCTAACCGAAGACAAAGCGGCTGTAAGCCCGGTAGAAGCTACCATTAATAGTGACCTGGAGCGCATGGACGAGCGGTTTAAGAAAAAAGATGCTCGAAAAAAAGCCAAGAAGCGCAGAGGCCCCAGAAACGACAAAGGCAAAACAGGTGCCCCAAAAGGCCCGAAAAAGCCCGAGGCAAAAGCGGCTCCACAAAGCGGCACAGTAGCAGCCAAAGGCAAACCAAAGCCCCCTCGTAAAAAGAACCGAAACTTTAAGAAGCGGAATCGCCCGGACAATGACCAGAAAAGCTAAGTTAGCCATTGCAACCCTTCTCCTCTTCGTGTGGGCATGCGATGCCCAAAGGGTATTTGAAGACGACCAAAGCTTTGAACAGAAAAGCTGGCACATGAACGAAATGCCGGAGTTCAGCTTTGAAATAGAGGATACAACTCCCAAAAACATTTACTTCAAGCTCAGAAATGACCTTGAATATCCGTTTCAAAACCTTTATGTGACTTACTACCTGCTCGATGAACAAAATGAGCAGGTTACCTCCGACCTCATTAATATTTCCCTGTTCGATGAGGTAAGTGGCAAACCTCTTGGTAAAGGCAGCAGTATTTACCAGTCTTCTGAGCGTATTTTGGAAGGATACTCCTTTCCACAACCTGGTAAATACACTTTTAGGGTAGCTCAATATATGAGAAGTGAATCCCTGGCAGGAGTGCATTCGGTGGGGGTGAGAGTAGAAGAAGCCAATTAGATCTTAATCCTTGCTAAATCAAGAATAGAGGTCTACAGCCCCCTAAACCTTATACCGTGCAGCAAGATGTGTGCTTACCTCACACTATCTACCAACTCAATAAATCGGCTGATTTTATCTTTTACATTGGTACCATTTTGCCAATAGTCGCGAGAGTGCATTAGGCGATAGGGCCAGGCTTTAGCACTAAGCAGTGCCGGTCTGTAAACAAAACTTTCTTTCACTGAGGTACTCACGTAGAAGGAATTATCGTCCGTAAAGATCAGGCCCAGATACTTATTCCTACGCATCAAGGCAATATCTGCATAAACGGAATCGGACTTCATTTTTACGGGCAACTCCCCTTCCAGTGCTATAAGCTTATTCTTTAAATACCACTCTTGTTCAAACCCCTTATCTATGGTAAGTGTAATATCCATTTCTTTGTCAGAGACCTGCTTGGCATATTTTAAATAGGCCTTTAACATTTTGGGGCCTTCATTCCTGGTATCTTCTACCTTGAGCTGCGAAGGCAAAATAGAAGTAACGATCACCACCTTTTGTCTGGCCCGGGTAATGGCCACGTTCAATCTGTTTTCTCCCCCCACCTGATTGAGGCTACCAAACTGTACATTCATCTTGCCATTGGCGTCTGGTGCGTAACCCGTACTGAAAATGATCACATCGCGTTCATCGCCCTGAACATTCTCTATATTTTTCACAAACAGGGATCCTTTATCCATTAACCCTTCTTCTTCCAGTAAGTCTATTATCAGTCCTTGCTGAACCGCATTGAATGTAACCACCCCCAAACTGTACTCTGTCTTCTTTCTCAGAAAAGACTTTACCACTTCTACCACTTCGCGGGCTTCCTCAAGATTACTTTGTTTTTCCCACCGGCCTTTCACCTTGATATATTCTATGGCAGGTTCAGTTCCATTGGCCACATCAAAATGAGGAAGCATAGTGAGTTTATTTTGGTAGAAATGCTCATTAGAGAATTGAATTAGCTCTTGAGACTGACTTCTGTAATGACCTCTCAGATGCACCTGCATAAGGAAATTACGGCTAAGCTCTAAAAGCGATTCTACCTCCAGAGCCATCTCTTCCGAATCGTCTTCCCAGCGCACTCTGTACAAATCGTTGGGTTTCAATTGCTGATCGTCACCAGCCACCACCACTTGCTTACCTCTGTAAATGGCCGGCAAACCTTTCTCCGCAAAGCATTGGCTGGCCTCATCAAAAATCACCAGATCGAACACAGACTCCATGGGAAAAATAGCCGAAACAGATTCCGGAGAAGCCAACCAGCAGGGCACCAGGTTGAACAACTCTTGATAAAAGTGATTAATAACCCTGCGAACAGGCCATATCTTTCGCTTTTTGGTCACCTGATGGAGCAACTCGCGATAAGTGACCATGTTATTCAAGCGATTGAATTCAATACCCTCATAAGTTCTTTCACGCGCCTTTTGTAGTAATATCTGATTGCTGGCTTCAGCCTTTTGTTCCACAGCCTCCCGGAGTTCAGAAATAAGTCGGTCGAACTTTAAAGTGGATACAGCTCTTAGAATGGGGTTTTTACTCTCAATATGGTCTATCCATGCCAGTCGCAAGCTGTTATCAAACACTTGCAGTACTTCTTTTTTGTGGGCAAGGTGCAAATCAGCCAACCGATCTACAATGGCCAACTCTTTATCTGAGAAGGACTCCCTCAGTTTATCTAACTCACAGAGAGTCTCAAAATCTCGTTTCACACTTTTTCGCAAAGCCTTCAAAAAATCCTCATCAACGAGAAGTCTGTCGATTTGAGGCGGCTCAATGTACTTGTTCCATCGGCTGCGCCTAGCCGGCAGTGGCTCAAGAGCCTTTCTTAGCTCTTTAATTTTAGACCGGAACTCTTTAGCAGAAAGCTTATTGAGCTTAAAATACTCGTTGAAATTGGCAAATGAATTGAATCGCAGTTTACCGTTTACGGCCATCTCCAAATGGTCGATCCATTGATTTATTTCTTCCTGAGACAAGGTCTTGGGTACAGAATTTATCCAGCCCACGCTGCGAAGCTTGGTAAGCTGATGTTGCAGATTGAGGCGATTATCGATTCGCTCTGTGAGTATTCTAAGGGCGGCCTTATCATCTCGCAAACCATTGGCTACCAGTATTCTGGCCAATCGCAGTTTTTCTTTTGAGAAACGCCATTTAAACGATTTCCAAGCCGAATTCTTGGCATCGGATCTCTGCTTAAGTATTTGCTGTACCTCTCCTATTTCATTGGCCGGAATGGTTTGCTCTACGCCATTTCCCTCAAAACATTTGTTCAGAAGGTTACGGGTATTTTTTAACCACAGCAATTCTGTCTGAGCGTTTGGGAAAGCCGTCATTGGCCTGAAAAGCCTGTAAATTTCCTCGTTTTTTAAGTAGGCGTTTATCTCTCTAAGGCGCTCAAGGTTTTCACTAATGGTTCGGCAGGCATCGTAGTCTACTTCTTCTCCTATAATTTCAGAGACCTGCCTGGCAATAGCTCGCGCCTCTTTAGGGATTTCATCCAAGCAGCTCAAAATTTCCTGCAAATCGCTCGCCCTGAAACCGGCAAAGCTTACCCGATCGGACCAGGGGTGCTCATCACTGTCCAATTCATTGGCATAGTCAAAATAAAGCTCCAGTTTCTTTAAAAACTTATCGAGCTTCTTAAAGTGAAAATCGGAATACTCCTGTACCATGGATATGTGAGCAGCCTCCGGACTCGAAGTGAGGTATAGTTCCTTTACCGAGAATCCACATTCCGAATTATCGAACAAAGCCGCCTTGTATTCCTCCAGTTGCTCTACATTCTCCTCAATGGTAAGGCTGGCCTGCCTAAACTGCCGGTCGAGTTGAAGGGCATCCAGATTGTTGTTACTCCTTTTGTATTCTTGAAGCCGATCGATTTGGCGAGCAATTTTATCGTAAATCTCTTTTCTGTCGGCTTTAAAATCATGAACAAGGGCTGCAAATTCATGAATTTCGTGTTCTTTAAGCCGGTGATATACTACATCCAGAGCGGCTCTCTTTTGGCTGACTACAAGCACTTTTTTGCCCCGGGCTATAAAATCAGACACCAGGTTACAAATGAGTTGTGACTTGCCAGTGCCGGGAGGGCCCTGAACCACTATGGAGCCACCTTTCTTAACAGCCTTTAGGGCATTTTCCTGATGAGCATCGAGCGGAAAGGGAGTGTAAGTCTCGTCTTCTTTTACTGAACTTAGAAAGAAAGTTTCGGGGTCAAAATTGGCAGAATCGGGTGTCTCGGCTCTGAGAACACGATCTTCGAAGAATTGTTCTAACGACTCATACGGATTGGCTTCCAAAAGAAAATCATAATCGGGAACCAAGTACGAATCGGCCTGAGGAAATAGTCCAAGAACAGCCTGCATTTTTAGACTTAACTCACCTACATCGTAAGTTTGCTCTAATTGATCTTTGACTTTATTGGGGAATGGTTCTAACTGTTCTGCATAAAACTCCCGGCTAAAAGGAATATCTATACTACTGGCTGAAATCTGCTCGTATAGCTGGTTTTTGAAGGTGGTGGCATGACGGTCGTAATCATCGAAACTATGTTCCACCAATTCTTCTTTAACCTCAATTTGATTGTAATGGCTAAAAGCCAACAGTAAGCTTTTGTTGAAACTGATGTTTACATCTTTCTTTAGGCTCAATGCCCAATGGTCCTTTTCAAGTTGAAGCTCTACCGGAAAGAAGCAAAGCGGAGCACGAAGGATGGTACCATCATTGAACTTGCCTTCCACAAAAGGCCAGCCTACATACATGTCTCTGGCACCGGATTCCTCAAACAAAAACTTTTCCCTGCGATTAAGCTTCTTAAGTCGAGCTGCGATTTTATTGGAAAGCTCATCCCTGGCGTCCGACTGAGGCACCAGTTTTACCTGACTTTTTCTGGTAATTAAGTGCTCCATAATTTGCCAGGAAGGCACTCCATTCACATGATCCAGATCGTGCAGGTCGATAAACTGCTCTACATTCAGCTTCAGCAAAAGCAACGACCTGTTGTTACCTGAAAGGTTAGTGAGCCGTTTGAGGTATGATTGGAGGATGTCCTTCATGGATGCTGTGGATGGATTTACAGACTTATCCGAAAATAGAGAAAAGTGATTAGTTATCAGTATAACAGTGATCAGTTAATCGGAAAATAGAAAGAGGTTGATCTATCCTACTTTTTTACTATTTAAATAATAGGAATAATATCCCCCTATAATCTGAGCTGTCTTACGAACATCTGGCCCAACTCCAGTTAAAAGCACCTGCCTCTTTTCTCCATACTTATCAATGGCTGTTAACCTATAGTCTTTGCCATAATTAGTAGGCACCTCTTCGATATACATATTGACAACATATTTGAACGATATATAAGTATTCTTCGATTCAATACCCATATGATTGATAATGACCTTAGGCCTTTTGTCCAGTAAGGGAAGTGCAATGAGTCCGCAAATACCCAGCATAATTAGCCCTAGCCAGACCAAAGCAATTAAAACCACATTATGCCCCAGAATAAATTTCGCCAAAAAGAAAACCACGGCAAATAAATAAATTGCACCTATGACCTTTACTCCATTAAGTATGTACTTCTTTGAATTATATAGTCTTATCTCTTCAGGTTTAGAATCTACTGAAAGATCAACTGGGATTTCTAGATACTTGACCCCATTTATCTTATCCCAAAAGTTTCTATTCCTTCCCTCTAGCACTGATTTCTAATTGACCGTTCACTGATTCTCTGTTCAACTGTTTACTCTCGCCCAAAGGGCGAGTCCGGTTCTTTTGCGAAGACATTGAAAACGATCTTATCCATTCTGCCGGGCATCCATTTGTTGAGGAATACGGCCAGTTTACCTTGAGTGGTGAAGACAATGTCTCTCTTGCGTTTTTTGATGGCTTTGATAATACCATCAGCCACTTCTTCTGCTGTCATCATTTTGCCTTCATCGCGAGGGGACTCTCCTTGAGAAGTGCCGTCTGCCGTGAGCGCAGCATTACGGATATTGGTTCCGGTAAAGCCCGGGCAGGCCACCAAAACATGAACGCCTCTATGCATCACTTCTGTACGCAACGATTCAAAGAAGCCGTTCATCGCATATTTAGAAGCCGTATAAGCCGTTCTGGCCGGAGTACCACGGTAGCCATTGATGGACGAAATACCCACTATCGAACCTTTAGATTTAAGAATATGAGGCAGTGCATACTTGGTGGCATAAAGGGTTCCATAGAAGTTAATGTCCATCACCTTTTTGAAGACATCGAGCTCAATTTCCTCTAACAAAGCACGCATGCTAATGCCGGCATTGTTGATGAGGATATCCAAGCCACCGAATTTCTTCACGGTCTCATCAATAAGGAATTTATTGTCCTCCTCGCTGGCCACATCCAGCTTCAAGCAGAGATTAGGTGCATTCAGCTGATCTAGCTCTTCGGCCACCTCATTGAGCCTGACTTCATTGCGCCCGGTGATTACGACCTTATTGCCCATTTTGGCAAATGCCAAAGCCAGGGCCTTTCCTATTCCCGATGATCCTCCTGTGATAATGACTACTTTGTCTTTCATGGTTTGTAGTTGATTTACAAAGATATTGTCAATCTTTAGACTCGGGCCATCTCGGTTAAAGTTGTTATTCTAATATGCGATTGAAAATCCTGACTTGCTTCATTTTTATTCTTCTTGCTCAGGAGGCGATGGGTCAGAGAAATATTAATGGAAGAGTTTTTGATTTAATGGACAGCCTCTATTTGCCCTATGTTACCATTATAAACCTAGACACAAAAGATACCACTAAGTCCAACTTGGAAGGCTATTTCTATATAAAAGCCGACAATGGGGATCAATTGCTATTTCGTTATCTTGGTTTTGTTGAAAGGACTATTACATTACAGAACCTAAAATTCCTTGAAGTAGGACTTAAACCGTGGTCAAGCGAAGATGATTTAGGACAAAATAGAATTCACATATATGCGGGAGTAGAAATAAATTACAAGCTGATCGGGGGCAAGCTTAAGTATGTATCAGACTACTTCGGATCATTCACCTTTGAATCATCAGCTTCCTATTTTTTCAATACTGAGACCAAGCTTACTGATGCAAAGATTCGGTTCCCGAGACTGATTTATTCCTATCCTAACGTCAGTATCGGAACGTCAATAGCTTATCAAAATCTTACTTTTGAAGATAACAGTGGATACGAGAGCTACATGCTTTCTTTTCAACCCAGGCTGAGATATTTTGAAGCAAATATTGGTGTAGGCAGAAACCACTTTGAACTTGACTCTAAAAAGACCTTTGGTGTCTTAGTTGGCATTAAAAAAGAAGTCCCTTTAGGTAATTATAATTACCTGCCATTTGAATCGTCTGTAACCTTTTGGGGTAAAAACCTTCAATTCAATACAGCTCTAAATTATCGCATCTTTAAAAGATTCGAGATCGAACTCGGCTACCAGTACTTCAGAGGTATTGATTTGATTCAATTCACACTAGGAAATTCCATCAGGCTCTGGAGATACAATAAAAACGAATACTAACCCTCCACAGCCTTATACTTATTGAAGTTATCGATAGCCACAAAATAATCCGGGTCTTCCAGGACATTGACATCGCAGATCTTCTCCGCCCTTTTAATCATGCGGATGCAGTCCTTGCTTAAATGTCTCAAGTGGATATTCTTCCCTTCTTTCTGATACTTTTCAGCCAGTTTGTTGATGGCTTCTATGGCCGACTGGTCCATAATTCTGGACTCTTTGAAATCGATGATCACTTCTTGAGGGTCTTCCTTTACATCAAACTTCGAATTAAAGAGGCTTACTGAACCGAAGAAAAGCGGGCCATAGATTTCATAGTGCTTAATACCATGCTCATCGACAGATTTTCTGGCACGAATTCTCAGCGCATTCTCCCAGGCAAATACCAAAGCCGAAACAATTACTCCGGCAAATACGGCTATGGCCAAGTCAAAAATTACGGTCAGACCTGTCACCAAAACGATCACAATCACATCTGATTTCGGTACTTTATTCACAATCTTGAAGGTACTCCAGGCGAAGGTGCCAATTACCACCATAAACATTACTCCCACCAAGGCCGCGATGGGAATCATCTCGATATATTCCGACCCGAAAAGAATGAAGGCTAGTAGAGCCACCGCTGCAACTACACCTGAAAGCCTCCCTCTACCACCGGACTTTACGTTGATAATACTTTGACCAATCATAGCACAACCTCCCATACCTCCGAAGAATCCGTTAGTCAGGTTGGCCAGTCCCTGCGCCACACATTCGCGGTTACCACTACCTCTTGTTTCTGTCAGTTCATCGAGCAGGTTAAGGGTCATCAAGGATTCAATCAAACCTATAGCAGCTAAAATCAGTGCGTATGGAAATATAAACCGGATGGTCTCCCAATTGAGAGGAATAACAGGTACATTGAAAGTTGGCAGACCGGCTTTGATGCCGTCTCCACCACCATCCTGAATAAAGCTTTTTACAGTGGCCGTTTCCACTCCACCAAATATTACAATGGCCGAAACCACCAAAATAGCAACCAAAGCGGCTGGAATTCCTTTATTAATACGCGGCAAGAAAACCATTATAGCCATGGTGAGCAGTACCAGGCCTAGCATAATGAAGAGAGAACTGCCTGTCAGCCATTCGCCCCCCGATTTGAACATGCCCAATTGCGACATGAAGATCACAATGGCCAGACCATTCACAAAGCCCATCATAACCGGATGAGGCACCATTCTGATGAACTTTCCTAGCTTCAGAAAACCGGCAGACATCTGGATAATTCCCGTAAGAATGAGCGTAGCAAAGAGAAACTGCAAACCTTGCCCTTCTCCCATGGCTTCACCTTCGGCCACCAAATGAACCATTACCACAGCCAATGCTCCCGTAGCACCGGAAATCATACCCGGCCTCCCCCCGAAAATGGAGGTAATAAGCCCCATCATAAAGGCTCCGTATAGACCAATGATTGGAGAAATACCTGCCACAAAAGCAAAGGCAACTGCCTCCGGCACCAAAGCCAAAGCCACTGTTAAGCCTGAAAAAATATCGCTCTTGGTACTTACTCTATTCTTATCAATAATGGAAAAAGCCTCTCTGAATGTCATGCCTTCGAATTTGAGCCTGCAAAGGTAGGGCTTCTCATGAAAATTACCCGACTGAGTAAAAAGACTTTATGAAAACGATTGGGCAAAAAGAAACCGTTCCGAAGCTTTCTAACTCTCTCATAGTTAATGGAAGAGAAAGAATGAACCTTCGGAACGGCTGTTAAGGAGTTGGGCTCCCTAGGTTGTCGGGCTTAGCTCTTCAACCTGAGGAACCCAGTATTTACCTTTTAGTATCCGGGGTTTGGCTGCATGTTTGGATTCGCATCCAACTCAGCTTCCGGAATAGGCAGAATGAATCTGTTGTTCGGGTAATTGATAGTACAGATAGAAGATGTACACTGGTTTCGAACTACATCTTGCTTATATCTCATCAAGTCCCAAAGTCTTTGTCCTTCAAAGGCCAATTCCTTTCTTCTCTCCAGAAGCACCTCATCCACAAGCGCAGGTCCCACTGCAGTTACAGGAGGGGCCGTTGCATCGGCACGCTGGCGTATGGCATTCACATCGGCCTGGGCAGTATTATCGCCCTGATTGGCCTTAGCTTCTGCACGAATAAGGTAAACTTCTGACAAGCGGATTACTTTGGTATTGTCTGTACCGTTAATGCTCGGGTATTTATTCACTCGATAAGGAGCATAGTCTCCGGTCAGGAAGTTATCTTCCTTAAACCATCCTCTTCTCACATCATCATTAGAATAAAGAGAAACCACATCGTTAGAAGGAAGGTAGTCTCCATAACCTTCTACAATGTACATTCTACCGAGGGCATCAGAGCCTCTATTGTCATTTTCGGTCATTGCAATCTCAAAAATCGATTCTGACGAGTAATCAGAAGACCATGAGCTCAGGTAGTTTCCGTTAGAAACCAAGGTATACTCTCCACTGTTAATCACTTCTGTAGCCAAAGCCTCGGCATTGGCCCAGTCTTCTTTATACAGATACACTCTGGCTAGCAAAGCCTTGGCAGCTGTATTGTTAAGCGTTGAAGTTCTACCGGTTCTAGGGTTGTTGCTCAACATGGAAATACCCTGATTCATATCGGCAATAATCTGGTTATACACCTCCTCTACCGTATTTCTGGATGGCTCATTGAACTGATCGAACTCTAACACCAACGGCACACCCAAATGCGAGGCATCGCTGGTATAAGTATAATGCTGAGCAAACATGCGCACCATATCGAAGTACACCAACCCTCTGAGAGCGTAGGCTTCACCAACAATATGGTTTCTGTCGGCCTCAACTGCCGCAGGCAGTTCTACATCTGCATTGATAATGGCGTTCAGGGCATTGATGTTTTGCCACATCTCTTGCCACATACCCAGTGCAATACCATCGCCTACTGTGGCAATGTACTCTGCATAATCTTTGGCTCTGTTGGCCGAAGGGTGCTGCTTTACATCGTCAGACATTACATCTGGAACTAGTAAGAAGTATCGTCCATAATAGTTGGCAGAAGACAAACCGTTGTATACTGCCGTAATGGAAGAATTGTAGTCATCTATTGTGGTCAATGCTTGTTCGTTGGAAACGGACTGATGTGGAGTCAATTCCAAAAATTCGTCAGAACAAGCTGCTACAGCCAGTAGTAAAAATGCTGCAATATTTATTTTATATATAAGTTTCATTTGTTCTTCTTTTTTCTCTCTTAAAATCCGAAATCTACACCAATCGATACAGTTTTGATGGCCGGGGTAAGACCACCCGCCACACCATTGATAGCCTGCTCAGGGTCAAGGAACAAGTCTTTTTCTCTGGTAATGGTTAGTAGGTTGGTACCTCTAACATAAGCTCTCAATGAACGGATCTTCATCATTGTGGCTACGCTGGAAAGATCGTAAGCAAGGGTTACGTTACGCAGTCTGATGTACGATGCATCGTGGAGATATCTTGTGCTGTTGGCTGCTTGCCCTCCTTTGGTATCTCCCCATACGTGCTGAGGCAGCTTAGCATCGGTTTTGCCCGGAACCCATCTGTTTTCGAATGCCCAAACTGTGGTACTTCTTGGGGTCAATCGGCCGTCTCCATGAATAAACCTTCCGTTAGCATCGTATATGTAGTTTCCGTAAGAGTAATTGAACTGAGTGTTCAAGGTAAACTTCTTGTAAGCAACCTCTATGTTAAAGCCTCCGAAGAAATCAGGAGTAGCACTTTTATCCTGGAAGTATCTCTGCGCCTGATTGATATCATTAGTTACTTCAGACTCTGTTTCATCGGTATAGAATAGTGGGTCACCATTGCTTTGGTCTACTCCTGCCCATCCGAACAAGTAGTACGCCTGATAATCTCTACCTTCTTCTCTTCGCTTAGTGCCATCGGTATACGGCTCATTAAGTTTAGTGAGTCGGTTTTTAAGCTTGGTAATGTTAAACCCGACATTAACCGAAAGATCAGAGCTGGTGTAGGCTGCATAGTTCAATGAGAACTCCCAACCTGAGTTTTTCATTTCCCCAAAGTTTTGAGTAAGGCTTGAGAAACCTGTAGTCATTGAAATTGGCACACTCAGAATCAAATCTTCAGATACTCTGGAGAAGTACTCTACGGTACCATCGAGTTTATCCATTAGGTTAAAGTCAAGACCAATGTTAAAGTTGGTTTGGCTCTCCCATGTCAAAGCCGGATTGGCAATTTGAGTGGGCTCACCACCCGGTTGGCCATCATAATCTCTGCCATATCCGTAGAGTCCTACAGAAGGGAAGTTACCAATTCCGGCATTACCTGTTACCCCATAAGAGGTTCTCAGCTTCATGTAGTTAATAATTCCGGAGTTTTGCAAGAAGCTCTCTTCTGTAAGGGCCCAGGCCAAACCTATGGAATAGAAAGTACCCCAGCGGTTATCGGCTCCAAATCGTGAAGAACCGTCTCTTCGAATACTTGCTGTGGCAAAGTACTTCTCTCTAAAATCATAATTGAAACGAGAGAACATTGAAGCAAAGGTGTATTCTGTAATGGTAGAAGAGGCACTGTAGGCCGCAGCTGCACTGGCAAGGGTTCTTAACTTATCGTTCGGAAACTCCTGGCCATAGCCATAGGTGGTTTTACGAATAGACTTTTGAGCTTCGTAGCCTAAAAGTGCATCGAAATTGTGGTCTGAACCAAAGGTTTTAGTGTACTGCAAAGTTTGCGTACCCACCCAGTTTCTGTCTTGTAAGGTAGACACCTGGGCATATCCTCCGGAGTTTCTACCATCTCCATAGCGTCTGTTCTTATACTGCGACTCATTGATCTGGATTACATCGAAGTTCCATTGCGAACGGAACAAAAAGTCGTTAGCGAACTTCACATTTACAGAGAAGTTATCCGTAACTCTCATTTGTTCTGTCAGTCGGGAATCATCACCACTTAAGGCACCCACAGGGTTGTTACCTCCCATTGGGAAATAGTTTTTATGGTCGGCATTGAACCTGCCTTGTGCATCTCTTATAGGAATGAGCGGAGAAAGCAGATAGGCATTGTAAAGCGGATTCGCCCAGGCAGAACCGTCAACAAAACCATTTTGGTCGAAGCTACCTACACTCAGGTTATTGGTAAAGCTAATGTTATCTGAGGCTTTAAAATCGAGGTTTACACGACCTGAAATACGTTCAAAGTCACTACCAATAATATGGCTCTCCTGGTCGAAGTATCCTCCTGAGAAGAAGTATTTGAGCTTGTCCGTTCCTCCCCTGGCACTCATGTTATAACTCTGAGTAACTCCTGTGCGGGTAATGGCATCCAACCAGTTGGTATCGGTAGGCCTTCCCGTAACGGGATCAGTTAACTGCTGAAACCTGTTGGTAAGGTTTTGCTGTGCATCGGCCAGCGATACACCTCTGTTGGTATAGCCTTCAATAAACAACTGGGTATACTGCTCGGCATTCAGCGGCTGCAACAATTTGCTCGAAGCCACGCTGTTAAAACCTACCAGAGTGTTCAGGTCTATTCGGGCCTCTCCTGTCTTACCCGATTTTGTGGTAATGAGTATTACACCATTGGCACCTCTTGAACCATAAATGGCTGTAGACGCTGCATCTTTCAATACCGTTACCGACTCAATGTCGTTGGGGTTGAAAGAGGCCATTACGTTACCACTTCTACCTCCGTTACTATTGAGTTGGGTAATGTCTCCGGACTGCACCGGAATACCATCTACTACATAAAGAGGTTCACTGGAGGCACTAATGGAGCCAATACCACGAATACGTATTTGCTGGTTGGCCCCTGGAGAACCGTCAATACCGGTAGCCTGAAGACCGGCCACATTTCCCTGGAGCGATTGCTCAAAAGAGGTCATAGGAATTTGCTCCAGCTTTTTGGAGTCCAGCGTTCCTACCGATCCGGCTATTGCCTCCATCTTTTGAGTACCGTACCCTACAATAATTACCTCACCGGCATCTGACTCAGCAAGTTCCATCTGCACATTAATGACCGTACGGTTTCCAACTCTCTCCTCTTTGGTAACAAAACCTACGAATCTGAAGATAATCACATCATTATTGGCAGCATCGATGGTGTATCTACCATCCAGGTCTGTAGAAGTACCATTTAAGGTACCTTTAATCAGGACTGTTGCCTGCGGCAAAGGTTGTCCTGTGTCATCGAGCACACGCCCCGTAATGGTTCGTGTTTGGGCAAAAGCACCCCACGCCAGCAGCAAAGCCGCCAGCGACAGTAGCATTTTTCTCATTTGATATAGATTAAGTGGTTGACAAAAAAAATTATTCGGTTGTTTTAGCGGGTAGTCAATAGCCTTGGAAAAATACCTACCCCTCTCTCAACCACAACAGACCACTGATTTGAAAGCTATATTGCAACTAATGCCAAACATTACGCAACTAGCCAGACCCTTTATTGATATTTTAGTTTCTAAAATAAAACTACGTCAGAATTTTACTAACCTCAAATTTTGTAAAGATAAATTGACATAAAAATTCAGTTTCACCAATAATGACCCATAAAACGTCTATAATTCGCCCCTCAACAAGGGCTCAAATGGCTCTGGCAACAGAAGTCCGCTCAAATCAATTACATTTGCGCCATGGCAAAATACAGGGGTAAAAAGAAGATTATTGAGCAGGTAGAAGTTCAGGGAATTGCCGCGGAAGGCAAGTGTATTGCTAAAGTAGATGAGCAGGTAATTTTCATTGAAAAGGTGGCTCCTGGCGATGTAGTTGACGTTCTTATCACACGCAAAAAGCCCAACTTTATGGAGGGTACCCCCGTGCACTTTCACTCCTTTAGCCCCGATAGGGTAGACCCGTTTTGTGAACACTTTGGTACATGCGGTGGTTGCAAATGGCAACATATTCCATACCCTATTCAGCTTAAGTATAAACACCAACAGGTAGTAGACAATTTGCAACGCATTGCCAAAGTTGAGCTGCCTGAGATTCACCCAATATTGGGTTCATCTAAAACCCGGCATTACCGCAATAAGCTGGAGTACACTTTCACAAACTGGAAGTGGCTTACTCAAGATGAAATTGAAAGTGATAGAGCAATTGATCGTAGGGCTCTGGGCTTCCACATTCCGGGCCGATTCGATAAAATATTACAGATTAAAAACTGCTACCACCAGCCAGAGCCTTCTAACCAAATACGATTGGCTGCCGAAAAATTCTGCAAAGAAAATGACATTCAGTTTTACGACCTGGTCAAAAAAACCGGCAACGTAAGAAACCTCATCATTCGCAATTCAGTGAAAAATGAGTGGATGGTGATCGTACAATTTGCCTGTGAAAATGAGAAGAACGCACAACTTTTGGACTTCTTGAAAAATGAGTTTCCGGAAATCACCTCACTGCAATATGTAATTAATAATAAACCGAACGAGACCTTCCATGATTTGCCGGTAGAGGTTCATCATGGCCACGACTATATTATGGAAGAAATGGAGGGTATTCAGTTTAAGGTAGGCCCCAAATCTTTTTATCAGACCAATGCTCTGCAAGCCTATGAACTTTATAAAGTAGCCAGAGATTTTGCGGGGCTTACAGGCCAGGAGGTAGTATACGACCTTTATACCGGCACCGGCACCATTGCTAATTTTGTGGCCAAAAAGGCCAAAAAGGTAATAGGCATAGAGTATGTAGAAGCCGCCATTGAAGATGCCAAAATAAATTCTGAGATAAACGGCATAGATAATACTCTCTTCTATGCAGGAGACATGAAAGATATACTCAACGATGCCTTTATCGCTGCTCATGAAAAACCCGATGTGATTATAACAGATCCTCCACGGGCAGGTATGCATCAGGATGTGGTAGACATGCTTCTGAAGATTGAAGCCAGAAAGATTGTTTATGTGAGTTGCAACCCGGCCACTCAAGCCCGTGATATTGGCCTCTTAGATGCTAAATACAAGCTAAGCCAGGTACAACCCGTAGACATGTTTCCACAGACCCATCACGTAGAAAATGTGGTGTTGTTGGAATTACGAAATTGATTTTTTTTGAAACTGCTCCAGCCCTCAATTGGTTGGGTAAACAAAAGCTAGATTATGAACCAACTTACTTTTAGAAACGGAGACAAAATAGACGCTATAGGTTTGGGCACCTGGAAGTCTGAACCGGGAGAAGTGTATAAAGCAGTAAGAGAGGCCATAAAAATTGGTTATCGACACATTGATTGCGCCTGGATTTATAAAAACGAAAAAGAAATTGGCCAGGCCTTTGCCGATGCCTTTGCCGAAGGAGATGTAACCCGCGAAGAGTTATTTGTTACTTCCAAATTATGGAACACCTACCATCACCCTAACGATGTAGAGGAGAACATTAGAGAAACGCTTCAAGACCTACAGCTGGACTACCTGGACCTCTATCTTATGCACTGGCCTGTAGCCGTAAAAAAAGGGGTAGGCTTTCCTGAAAAAGCCGATGATTTCATTAGTCTGGAAGAAATTCCTCTAATCGACACCTGGAAAGCCATGGAAAAGCTGGTAGACCTTGGGCTTACCCGCCACATTGGGGTTTCTAACTTCAACATCCCTAAACTTCAGGAGCTTATTAAAGAGGCGCGCATTGTGCCAGAAATGAACCAGGTAGAATCACACCCCTTGTTGGCCCAAACCGAACTACTGGAGTTCTGCAAGAAACATGACATTCTCTACACGGCCTATTCTCCTTTGGGCTCTCGCGATAGAAGCGCAGGCATGAAGAACAACGATGAGCCAGACATGTTCGAATTACCGCGTATTCAGGCTATCGCAAAAAACCATGGAGTACACCCTGCACAAATTCTAATTAAATGGGCAGAAGCGCGTGGCACATGTGTAATCCCTAAGTCGGTAAACCCTCAGCGACTCAAAGCCAACCTTGAATCGGCCAACATTCCTTTGAGCGACTACGAAATAATGGAAATCAACAAACTCGATATGGGCTATCGTTATATCGATGGTAAGTTCTGGGAAAGAGAAGGAGGCCCATACACTGCCGAGAGCCTTTGGAATGACTAACTGGTGCAGTATGGCATGGGGTTTGGATTTTCTAGGAAGAAAAATCAAACCCTATTCTATTATGAAACCTATTAGAAAAACGTATTTCAGCTTTTTAGTGGCTGCCACGCTCGTTTTTGTGGCCTGCGACAATGCTAATGAAGATGCCAACCCAACAGCACCACAGCTGCCTCCGGCCGAATCTATGTCGGCTGAAATGGGGGCTTTTCCCTCAAATGGAGAAAATTCTTCTAAAAATGATAATCAAGACAGAGAACACTTTACTTATGCCGCTGCCAATGTGGTATTCTGGCAAAGTATTTTAAAACTGCAGCTGGCCGTTCCCGTGGCCGCCTTCAAGGAGTCTTTCAACCATCCTTTTATATACCTTCAGGATGAACAACGCTGGAAGTCGTCATACACGGTAACAGTAGGTGACAAAACTTACGAAGCTACCTTGTATGGAGAGCGCGAAGAAGATGAAATTGAGTGGGAGATGTACCTCTCAGCAGAAGGACAGTTTGAGAACTTTCTGTGGTTTACCGGAGAATCTGAACTAGACAACACTGGCGGAAGTTGGACCCTGCATAAAAGTCCTTCTGAGCCAAGAGCTGTTTTGACCATTGAATGGGAGAAAGAAGGAAACGAAGTAGAAGCGGCCTATACCCTGGTAGACGAGCAAGCCGATAAGGTAGACAGCTACATTGAATACGGAACCACTACTGAAAATGGCTTTACCCATTTCTACGAAGTTTCTATTGAGAGCAAAACTGAAGAAGATTATGAGGTGTTTATTCTCTACAATGCTAACACTCGTGCCGGCAAAGTAAAATCAGAATCACGCTTTGGAGACGATGCCTTTAGGTGTTGGGATAGTAATTTCATAGACACCACCTGTTCTAATTAAAAAGTAAAAGCCCTGATCGGATGAATCCGACCAGGGCTTTGGTAATCAAAAATCTATAATTCTTTTAACTATATTTTCTTGACATTCACGGCATTAACGCCTCTTCTGCCTTCCTCAGTATCAAAAGAAACTTTGTCGTTCTTTTCGATGGCATCCACTGTACCTGACACGTGAACGAAGACATCTTTTCCATTTTCGTCATCAACGATAAAGCCGAAGCCTTTCTCATCGTTGAAGAATTTTACGGTACCTGTTTTCATTGTAATTTGTAATAATAGTATTAAATAATGCGTCAAAGCTAGCAATTAGTTTGACACTCTCTACTACTTACGTATGAAAAGACTGTTAATTGTGCGGCATGCCAAGTCGAGCTGGGACTTTCCGGAACTCTCTGATTTTGAGCGACCTCTTAATCACCGGGGAGAAAAAGACGTTCCGGACATGGCTACCCGGATAAAAAAATTGGGACTAAAGCCGGAGCTAATGATTTCTTCTCCGGCCAACCGAGCCATAACCACGGCTCGTGGATTTGCCTCCGTTTTGGGCTATCCTGAAAGCCACATTGTAGAAGACAAGCAACACTATCATGCCTCGAGCCAGGAGTTAAGGCAGCTGATTAGGAACTTTAGCGATAACTATGGTGTGATTATGCTGTTTGGTCATAACCCCGGCCTCACCTATCTTATCAACGAATTGTCTGACTTTAGACTAGACAATCTACCCACGTGTGGCATCTGTGGTATTGACTTCTTTATAGACTCCTGGAGTCAGGCAAAGAGAGGAACCGGGAAGAAGTTTTACTATGATTTCCCTAAAAACAAGTGAGCTAAATATATTCATCTAAGTACAATCGATGAAAACACCTCTTTTAAAACCTTACGCAGTTCTTCCATCTTTGATGGTCCTTTTTGTCTTTTTAGGACTGGTTATTTACAAACTAGCCTTTGAGTTCAATGAACTTGAAAAATGGAGAGTTCTATTTCTTGCTATAGGAGGTACTTTGATTTTTTGTTTGTTACTCACCTACCTAATTGCACACATCTATTTTAATAAAAGAACCAAAAGATTAGAGAGTCAATAAAATAAAAAGAGAGAGAAGAACACTAGCTCAACTCCCTCTCAATACTTAATACCCAATACTCCGTACTAAAGAATAAACTCGCTCAAGTCTTTATTCTGTACCAGACCATTTAACCTTTCCTGTACCATTTCTTTGGTAATTAACACTTTAGCATTGGGCGGTATTTGCTCGGGAATGTCGAAGAGAATATCGTTGAGCAACTTGCTCATTACCGTATGAAGTCTTCTGGCGCCAATATTCTCCACTTCGGCATTGATATGAAAAGCTATTCGGGCTATTTCGTGCAGCGCCTCATCGGAGTATTCCAGGCTCACCCCTTCAGAAGCTATCAGGGCCTCATACTGTTTAGTAAGGGCATTCTTTGGTTCTTTCAGAATTTGGTAAAAATCGGCTTCCGTAAGGCTATTTAGTTCTACCCGAATGGGAAATCTTCCCTGAAGTTCCGGAATAAGGTCTGAGGGTTTAGCCACATGAAAAGCCCCCGCAGCTACAAAGAGAATATGGTCGGTGTTAATCACTCCATATTTGGTATTCACAGCACTACCTTCTACAATGGGTAGCAAATCGCGCTGCACACCTTCTCTGCTCACATCGGGGCCACCTCCATTTTTCTTTGAGCCCCCTGCAATTTTATCTATCTCATCGATAAAAATAATACCGGTGTTTTCTGCTTTTTTAATAGCCTCTTCTTTCACCTCATCCATATCAATGAGTTTGGCACTCTCTTCTTCCAGCAGCAGTTTCTTGGCTTCGGCAATAGTCACCTTGCGCTTTTTAGTTCTTTTAGGCAACATATTCTGTAGCATGTCTTGCAGGTTGATCATAGATGCTTCGTCCATACCACCGCCAATCATGCCTATACCATTTCCCTGAGGAGCTTGTACCGAAACCTCAATCTTTCGGTCATCTATTTCACCTGACCGTATTTTTTCTCTGAATCGCTCCCGGGTTCTTTCATTCAACTCCGCATCGCTCATCTTGGAGCTATCTTGCGCTTCTCCCACCTCGGTTGTACTTACTGTTCCCCGATTTCTAACCGGAGGAATGAGGGCATCGAGAATAATATCTTCCACTGCCTGCTCAGCCTTTACTTTTACTTCTTCTTTTTTGGCCTGCTTTACCAGGTTTACAGACTGCTCCACCAGATCACGAACCATGCTCTCTACATCGCGACCCACATAGCCCACTTCGGTAAACTTAGAAGCCTCTACTTTAGCGAATGGCGCATCGGCAATTTTGGCCAACCTTCTGGCAATTTCGGTTTTACCCACCCCGGTTGCCCCAATCATAAGTATGTTGTTAGGCACAATCTCTCGTTGCATGTCGCTTTTCACATGCATTCTGCGCCATCGGTTTCGCAAAGCGATGGCCACGTTTTTCTTAGCCTCTTTTTGTCCGATAATGTATTTATCCAGTTCGGCAACAATTTCCCTTGGGGTTAATAGATTTTGATCAATCATTTGTTTTCTTTTTTAGAAGTTGATTCAGATTTATATTCATCTGAAGCATATTGCTGCCTCCTGCGGCATGATACAGAGCCCTACTATAAGCAAACTCCAATCGTTTGGTATTGAACATAAAACCAAACGAAAACCCTGCCCCACCGCTGGCAGCATTCTGATTTTTTAATTCCTGACGTAATAAGTGATTATACCCTAGCCTAAGCTGAAAATTGGGAGAAAGCAAGAGTTCTGCCCCAAAAACCAAACGCCTGAGTACCTGCTCCGAAAAACCCGGCTCATTGTTCTGCCCAAACAATTGGTTGGTTGAAGGGTCATAGTATACCACATCATCGCGGTTCAGGTTCCGTGCTGTCATCGAAAACCTGAACGGCATATGCTCCGGCTTAAAAGACACTCCAAGTTGTACGTCTAAGGGCAGGCGGCTGTTGTTTTCATCGATATAGTCAGACAGCAGAACTCCCAGATTTCTCACTAAAAAACCAATGGTTAATTGTTTTTCCGGATGCTCAAAGACCCCTCCCATATCGAAGAGCAAGGCACTGGCCGTATAGGACGAAAGATCCGAAACAGCCAACTTTAAATTGGCACCCACAGAAAAGGGCCCAAACTGGTGGGAGTTTCCCACCGACCAAACGTATTCATGCACCCTGAATGAGCCATTGAGAAACCCGGCCTCATCGAAACTCTGGATGTCTCCATAGTTAAAATAGCCCATTTGCAACGCCCAGACACCTGTTTTTTCAAACTCGCCAGCATAACCCACCATTAAGTGGCTGATGTCGGCAAAGTATCCCAACCTTGAAATAACAAGGTGGTTGTCCATGCTTCCGTTTAACAACGCTGGGTTGTAAAGGGCTTGTGAAAGGTCTCCTTTTCCGGAAGTGAGGTTGGTTCCTCCTAAAGCCATGAGCCTGGTATTCCCCGGCACATTGAGATACTCGAAGGCTCTGCTACCACCCAATTGGGCTTGTAAGGGTTCGGCAAAACCCAACACTGACACTATGAAAATAAGCAAACGAAGTTTCATGAATTTAGTATCAGTGCAAAATACGGCTTTATCAGTCTTCTAACACAAACTCTATAGCATTGGCTACTTTTTGATCCAACAGGGCAATCTCAAGCACCTCTTCGGCTTTTTCAACAAAGTGAAACTGCAGCCCTTTGAGGTATTGTTCCCCAATTTCCTGCACATCTTTTTCATTGCGAACAGAAAGAATCACCTCTTTGATACCGGCTCTTCTGGCGGCCAGTATTTTCTCCTTAATTCCACCCACAGGGAGTACATTGCCTTTAAGAGTTATTTCCCCCGTCATGGCCAATTTGCTACGTACCTTACGCTGGGTAAACAATGAAGCAAGAGCTGTGAGCATGGTAATGCCCGCACTCGGGCCATCTTTGGGAACTGCTCCGGCCGGAACATGAACATGCAAATCGTATTTTTCGAACACCCGATAGTCTATACCTAAACTTTCTGCATTGGACTTGAGGTAGCTTATAGCCGCCATGGCAGACTCTTTCATTACATCGCCCAACTGACCGGAAAGGGTTAGCTTTCCTTTCCCTCTGCTAAGGCTAGATTCAATAAAAAGTATTTCGCCCCCTACGGCCGTCCAGGCCAGGCCCGTAACCACTCCTGCGGTGCGGTTGTCCTGATAAATTTCTTTATCGAAACGCCTGCCTCCGAGCACCTTCTCTACAAACTCTATGGTGGCCTTCTTAGGGTAATCTTCTTCCATAGCAATAGACTTAGCCACAGAACGCACCACCGAACCAATTACGCGCTCAAGATTTCGAACTCCGCTTTCGCGGGTATACCCTTCTATAATGAACTGTATGGTTTTCTTATCGAGCGTAAAGTCTTTGGTTTTAAGCCCGTGCTCTTTCTTCTGCTTGGGTACCAAATGCCTTTTGGCAATCTCAATCTTCTCTTCGATGGTATAGCCGGAAACTTCAATTATTTCCATACGATCGCGCAGGGCAGGCTGAATGGTATCGAGAGAATTGGCTGTGGCAATAAAGAGCACTTTTGAAAGGTCGTACTCTACCTCCAGATAGTTATCGACAAACTCACCGTTTTGTTCCGGGTCGAGCACCTCCAACAAAGCTGAAGATGGATCGCCCCTAAAGTTGGAGTTCACCTTATCTATCTCGTCTAGTACAAACACCGGGTTAGAATACCTAGACTTCTTAATATTTTGAATCACCTTTCCGGGCATAGCTCCAACATAGGTTTTTCTATGCCCCCGAATTTCGGCTTCATCGTGCACTCCTCCGAGTGACATTCTGACATATTGTCTACCCAAGGCTTTGGCAATGGAACGCCCCAAAGAGGTTTTGCCCACACCGGGAGGGCCATACAAACAAAGTATAGGACCTTTTAGGTCGTTCTTTAGCTTAAGCACGGCCAGATACTCCAGAATGCGGTCTTTTACTTTCTCTAAACCAAAATGATCATCGTCCAGAATCTTTTTGGCTTTTTTGAGGTCCAGATCATCTTCCGAGTATTCTCCCCAGGGCAGCTCAACCATCATTTCTGCATAGTTCATGGCAATAGGATACTCGGCAGCCATGTGATTCATCCGCAAAATTTTATCGAGCTCCTTGTTGAAGTGAGCAGCAACTTTTTCGGGCCATTTTTTATTTCTTCCTTTTTCGCGCAGGGCTTCTACTTCTCGTTCGGGTCCACCTTCGCCAAGCTCATCTTGCAATACTTTCATTTGCTGTCTTAGAAAGTAATCGCGCTGCTGCTGATCTATATCGGAGTGAACTTTGTTTTGTATTTCACTCTTGAGTTCAAGCATTTGCATTTCTTTCATTAGATACTGCAAAAGCTTAGTGGCCCTTTCTACCCCATCGTTAATCTCCAGCAACACCTGTTTTTCTCTGGCCTCTGCATTGATGTTGGACGAAAGGAAGTGCACCAAAAAACTGGCCTTCTCAATATTTTCCAGCGCCACCTGAGCCTCTTTGGGAATTTCAGGATTAAGCGCCATAATTCGGTTGGCCGTATCTCTGATTGACTGAATAATAGCCTTAACCTCTTTGCTTGGGCGTTTAGGAAAGTTCTCTGTGAGAAACTCTACCTTGGCTTTAAGCACAGGCGACTCAGCCACAAACTCTTTTACTAAAAAGCGTTGCTTACCCTGAACAATAATGGTAGTGTTACCATCGGGCAGTACCAGCATTTTTACAATTTTTGCCACCGTTCCAACCTGGAAAAGGTCGCTACCGACCGGATCGTCTTGCTTGGGGTTTTGCTGGGTTAATACACCAATTATTTTATCGCCCTTATAGGCCTGTTTTACTACCCGAATGGATTTCTGACGCCCAACGGTTATTGGAATTAAGACTCCGGGAAAAAGTACTGTGTTTCTTACAGCCAAAATGGGGAGCTCTTCCGGCAAGGCATCATTTTCTACGGCTTCATCCTCATCGGGGGCTATCATCTGAATTAACTCCCCTCCTTCTTCACTCATTTCTGCAGCCAGGATGGTACCGATCATTTGTCTATCTATTTTCATACGCAAGTGTCAAGATGACACATTATGTCACAATTTTACAGGGCTATAGGGAGTTGCAAGCCCTATGCCAAAGCCTATTTGGCAGCCCTCTGGTTTTTGATTGTTATAAAATGCTGCGTAACTTACTGTTTATTCTTTCACCGACACTCAACTAAGTGTATGCTCATGTATAAACGAGGCCTCCTTCTCTCGCTCGTTATACTTTGTTGTTGTTATTCAGCAGCTCAGGGACAACTATTCGGTAAAAAGAATAAGAAAAACAGGGGTGCCGAAAAGTTGGAACTCAGTTCAGACTCTGTTCATATTGAAATTACTGACCTCATCTTTAAGAATATTAATGGCGACCCGGTTTATCTAAATCCCAAACTACAACGCAAAATTGAAGAACTGGACCAAGCCAAAGATTGGGAGGCGCTTTATCCATTGCTCAAAGAGTATGTATCTAATTTCGGTACTCAAAACTTTGCTCACCAAACCTATTACCTCTGGCGCCTGGCCAAACTCACCGAAATATTCGGGTCTCCTGAACAAGCCAAACCTCTCTACGCACTGGTACTGAAGCACCACCGCAAAGGCCTTGATATTCCTAAAATTCTTGCCCGCTACGACTCCATCAACAAAAACAAAAAGGAGTACTATGTTCCGCTCGACTATTATTATGAGCTGGTTGAATTCAGAAGACAGGTAGACACCCTTATTCCCCCTAGAGGAGTGCTTACCTCTATGGGAGGGCTGGTAAACTCTAACCATGAAGACTACGCGCCCATGGTAACCAAAAACGACTCGGTACTCATATTTACCTCTAAACGCAACTCCGTGAATACGGGAATAAATAAATATGTGAACGAAGATATATTCATTACCAAACTGGAAAATGGTAATTGGGGAAAAGCGCAGATGTTTGAGAAAATAAACTCGCGCTATAATGAAGGTTCGGGCTATCTGACGAGGGATGGAAAAACCCTTTACTTCTCGCGTTGCGAATCGCCCGATGGCCTGGGCAATTGTGATTTATACTCTTCCACTTTTCAGGGAGACACACTCTGGACGGAACCGGAAAACCTGGGTAAACTGGTCAATTCTGATGGTTGGGACTCACACCCCACCTTAAACGTTACGGAGGATACGCTGTATTTTTCATCAGACCGAAGGGGCGGCTTTGGGTTGGCCGACCTGTACTACTCTGCAAAAGACCCTAAGGGCAAATGGGGTCAGGCCAAAAACCTAGGCCCCATAATCAACACCCGAAACAATGAGGTGAGTCCTTTTTTTCACCCCGAACACAACGTACTCTATTTTAGCTCAAATGGGCATTTGCTCAATTTTGGCGATTACGATATTTATAAGAGCTACAAAATTGGAGGAGCCTGGTCGGAGCCCATCAACATTGGCCCCTTGGTGAATGGTAAAGGCACTGAGTTTTATTTTTCCATAGACCAGCAGTCTAACTATATTTACTATGCCCGCTCTGAAGAGGAGAGTATGAAAAATCTGGATCTGTACTCTTTTCCGCTTCCAATGGAAGGGCAGCCTTTGGCCACTACACGCTTTTCGGGAAAAATAAAAACGCTTACGGGTAAGATTCCGCAAAACGCAGTGGTCTCTATTATAGACCTGGACGAAGGCGTAGAGGTGGCTCCTAAGTTTGCACGCGATGATGGTACGTTTGAATTCGACCTGATTAACAATCGAAATTATCTACTCATTGTTCAGGGCGATGAATTTTTTAGGTTGGAAAAGCTCTTCTTTCTCGATGGCGACATGGAATATGAGGGGGTGGTAGAGCGAGTGGCCAGTACCATTGAATTTGCTTCTTTAGAATTTGCCAACGGAAGCGCGGAAATATTACCGCATATGCATGCCGACCTGCAAAAGGTTATTGACTTTCTTATTGATCACCCCACCTTTAACCTGAACATCTCCGGTCATACGGATTCCAGTGGAAATGCAGTACTCAACCTGAAGCTCTCCCAAGAAAGAGCCAATGCCATAAAACGCTATATAGTGAACAAAGGCAACATTCAGGAGAATCGGATTTTTGCCATTGGATACGGCAGCGAAAAACCGATTGTTCCGGAAGAAAAAACCGAGGAAGACAAAAAATTAAACAGGCGGGTAGAATTCGAGATTTATCGTGACCCGCCTAAGAACAATAAGGAATTGGGCTCTACGGGCAACTAAATCCCGAAGATCTTCAAAATATCGTTTCCGAATACAAAGACCATTAGCAAGAGCAAGATAACCATGCCCACCTTTTGTGCTCCTTCAAGAAACTTGTCGGAAGGTGCCGAACCGGAAATCATTTCGTAGAGCAAGAACACCACATGCCCACCATCGAGAGCGGGAATAGGCAGTAGGTTCATAAAGGCCAAAATCATTGAAATAAATCCGGTGGTGTACCAAAACTGGTTCCAATCCCAGGTTTTAGGAAACATATTCACAATACCTATGGGGCCGCTTAACGAGCGAGGGTCTACGTCTCCATCAAACATCTTACCCAGAGCCTTGGCATTGAGTATTACTGCGCCAAAGGCCTTGCTGGCTCCTCTTGGAATAGCTTCTCCCAAGGTATAGTCATCTCTTCTAAAGGGGTTGGTGAGCACAAAGCCAATTTGCCCTCTTTCATCAACCGGCAAATCAAAGGAGAGTTCCTGCCCCCCTCTTTGAACTTGCACCGTTGCCGTTTGCCCCATGAGCGTTTCCAGTTCTGTCCTTAACTCATCGAGGTACTCCACATTGCGGCCATTGATGCCCACAATTCTATCGCCCTTTTGTAAGGGAATGTCGAACCCTTCCTGAAGAGCTTCTACTTCTATTGGCCTTCTGGGAACAATAAAGTTTATCTCAAAGGTATCATCGTTGAGCTTGTTGATAAAGCCACTTGGCACGGGTAAGTCTATAACTTCTCCGTTACGTTCGATGGTCCAGAAAGCTCCGGAAGCCAGAAGAGTTTCTCCGCTCCATATATCTGAAACCCGGTCATAATCTTCGCCATTTACTTTGAGCACCTTATCGCCCGTTTGAAAACCAACCTCCTGAGCAATCTCTCCGGCTACAATACCCTGCTCTTTGGTAAGCTCGGCCGGTAGGTAAGTTTCTCCCAGATTATAGGTAAGAATAATAAAAGCTATTACTCCGGCAATCACATTGACAATAATACCTCCTAGCATAACAATAAGCCTTTGCCAGGCAGGCTTAGATCTAAACTCCCAGGGCTGCGGAGGCTGAGCCATTTGCTCTTTGTCCAGAGACTCATCGATCATTCCTGAAATTTTGACAAACCCTCCCAGGGGTATAGCTCCCAGGCCGTACTCAGTTTCTCCCTTTTTAAAAGAAAAAAGGGTGGGCGGAAACCCTATAAAGAACTTCTCCACCTTCATTCCAAACATTTTAGCGGTAAGCATGTGCCCCGCTTCGTGTATCCCTACTAATATTGATAACGCCAGCAAGAGCTGTGCGACTTGAACTATGGTTTCCATTAATATTTAAGTGCTTTTGCTAATTCTCTAGTTTCCAAGTCCGAGTGGACGTAATCTTCATACGAAGGCTTTTCTATAAAAGATACCTTGTGCATGCAGTCTGCAATCAAGTCAGACATTTCCAAAAAGCCAATATCATCATTCAAAAACTTCTCAACAGCCACCTCATTTGCCGCATTAAGTATGCATGGCATGTTTCCTCCTTTGTTCATGGCATCATAGGCGAGTTGTAAATTTCTGAATGTTTCTATATCGGGCTGCTCAAAGGTGAGCTGAGGATAATCCAAAAAGTTAAACCTGGGAAAATCTGAACTCAGACGCTGCGGATAGGCCAGGGCATACTGTATGGGCAGCTTCATATCGGGCAATCCCATTTGTGCCTTCATACTTCCGTCTTTGAACTGCACCAGCGAATGAACAATGGATTGTGGGTGTACAATCACTTCAATCTGCCGGGCCGACAGTGCAAACAACCATTTGGCCTCTATAACCTCCAGCCCTTTGTTCATAAGGCTGGCCGAATCGATGGTGATTTTGGCCCCCATGTCCCAATTGGGATGTTTCAAGGCCTGGGCTTTTGTAACACGAGCCAACTTATCTTTATCAAATCCTCTAAAAGGCCCTCCCGATGCGGTAAGTACAATTTTTTCAATTGGGTTATGAAATTCCCCCACAAGGCATTGAAAAATAGCCGAATGTTCGGAGTCTACAGGATAAATATTCACAGCATTTTCCCGGGCCAGAGAGGTTATCAGATCTCCGGCCACAACCAAAGTTTCTTTATTAGCCAGCGCTATGTGCTTCTTAGCTTCGATGGCAGCAATAGTAGGTTTCAACCCGGCATATCCCACCAGAGCGGTCAGCACCATATCAATTGTATCCATTTGCACTACAGAGCAAAGGGCAGCCGTTCCGGCATATACCTTTATATCCAAAGGATCCAGAGCGGCAAAAACATGGTCATACAGCTCTTCATTTCCAATAACCACCACATTGGGGTTAAACCTCTGAGCCTGCTCAATAAGCAATTGTGCATTGGAGCCTGCCGTGAGTACCTCCACCTCAAACTGATCCGGATGGTTGGCAATTACCTCAAGGGCCTGTGTCCCAATTGATCCTGTTGAACCTAAAAGGGCTATGTGCTTTTTTGCTGAAGTCAAGGAGAAGTATTTAAATCTTAAAGACTGCCAAGGCCGGCAAAAGTTTGATAAGTGCCTGAGCAGCCCTGCAAATTTATGCCTTTTTCAAAGTGAACCAAACCCACCTAACCTGCCGACCAACATATGGGGTTGCTTAGTAGTTAATGTGTTAACCATAATTAACACAATGCAGAAATCCTTACTAATGTGGCTACGTATTTTTGATGTGTGGAAGGCAAAACGTACAAAATGACAGTCCCGTAAGGCATTGCACGTTTTTTGTCTGTCCGTTCAAATAAGCACACCCAACGGTATTGAATTACCCTGAGCCTATTGGTTCGAGTTCAAAAACAAAGCAGAAACCCATGAAAACTAATTTTAGAATAGTACTCATAGCATTTCTCAGTGGCCTTGGAGGAGCTTACCTCTACCAGCAGGTAGTTCAGCCAACTCCGGTTACCGAAATTATTAGAGAAGTTCCGACCTATCAGCGCGCCAACAACTTTAGCAACTATAACGATGAAAGCAACGCTGCGCTTCCTGTAGACTTTCGAAGAGCGGCCGAAAAAAGTGTACACAGTGTGGTTTATATTAAGAACCTGCAACGCAGCCGGAGAAGCCTTTCTTTCTTAGACTACTTCTACGGACGCGAAGTACCCAGCAATGAGGTAGCCATTGGTAGTGGCTCTGGGGTAATCTATTCGGAAGACGGTTACATTATCACCAACAACCACGTAATAAAAGGGGCCGATGAAATAGAAGTACAACATGAAAAACGAACCTATAGAGCCACTCTGGTGGGCACCGATCCTGACATGGATATTGCTGTACTGAAAATAGAGGCAAACAACCTTCCGGCAATCAATATTGCCAAAAGCAGCACGGTAAAAGTAGGCGATTGGGTGTTGGCTGTAGGAAACCCTTTTAACCTCACCTCTACCGTTACAGCCGGTATTGTAAGTGCCCTTGGCGGAGAAGCGAATGCTCTGCGCGAAAACTTCCCCATTGAGCAATACATTCAAACCGATGCTGCCATTAATCCCGGTAACTCCGGAGGTGCTCTGGTAGACATTAACGGCAACCTGATAGGCATTAACACTTCTATTATTTCTCGTACCGGTTCTTATGCAGGCTACGGCTTTGCTGTACCCTCAGACATTGTGGTAAAGATTGTAGAAGACCTCAAAAAGTATAAGGTGGTTCAAAAAGCATTTACCGGTGCCGAAGTGTTGGATATTGATGAAAATCTGGCCAAAAAAGCAGGCATTAAAAACCTGAATGGCGTATTGGTAGAGAGCATTAGAAGACAGGGCGCGGCCGACAATGCCGGGCTGGAGCCTGGCGATGTGATTAAACGCATTGATGGCAAAAATATCAGCAGTAAATCCAGCTATGATGAGGTAATCGGATCCAGATCACCTGGCGATAAAATCACTGTACAATACGAACGCAACGGCCGACTGTTTGAGACTGAACTGGTGTTGGAAAACGTTTACGGAAACACCGAAATTTTGGGCGAAGAAGCCTTAGACAAAGACGATATTTATTTCTCTAACTATCTGGGGGCAGAGCTACGCAAATTAACACCTGGCGAGAAACAACGCATGGGGCTCAAAATTGGGGTTGTAGTTAGTAAAATAGATAAGGAACGAGGTTTTATGCGCAGACTGGACCTGGAAGAAGGCGATGTGATTTTGGCCATAAACAGAAGAGGAGCGCAAGACCCTGAAGCTGTAGCCAAGTACATTCAAAACTACTACGGTCGAATTTACTTTGAGATAATCGATAAGAGCGGAACACAACGCACCTTAACCTACCGATTTCAATAAACTTGAGTAGGTTACCAAAGCCTATCTGAAAGACCATGCCGGGTGGTACCTCTTCCCGGAGGAGAACCCTTAAGAGGGGACAAAACCTCCCGATGGGTAGAAACACTCTACAGAGTTAGCTCTTGAGATAGGCTTTGGGTTTTAACTACCACCCCTAACTGGTCATGTTTAGGCATTTGGATTTAGTCATCCATTCAAAAGCGCACGAGTAGCTCCACTCCTCCGGCCAATCATTCTTCCGCAATAATATTCTTAAACTCCTTTCTATAAGCTGAAGGACTCTTGCCGGTAAAGGATTTGAACGATTTATTGAAGTGCGAGAAGTTGTTAAACCCACTTTCAAAACTCACCTCTGTAATGGACAGGGAGGTTTCGGCCAACAGCTTTGACGCATGAACCACCCTATACTCGTTGACAAACTGCGTAAAAGTTTTGCGTGATATCTTCTTGAAGTAACGGCAAAAAGCCGGAACCGTCATATTCACCTTATCGGCTATCTGATCTAGAGAGATATGCTCCTTAAAGTGCGAGCGAATGAAACTGTAAATATCATTCATTCGGTCGTTGTCTTTCGTGTCAACCGCCATAGCTACCCCCTCTGCATTCAGTACAGTATATTCTTTGGACTGCGCCAGGTCATTCAGAATCTCAATAAGCCCTAAAAGGCGGCCAAATTGGCCCGCGAAAGCCAGCGACTCAATCTTTTTGCCTACCTGCTCTTTGGTGCTTCCATAAAAGGCAATTCCCTTTTTCGCCAACTCCAACAATTGCTTCACACCGTTCATTTCGGGAATATCAAAAAAAGACTCTCCCAGAAAATCTTGCTTAAACTGAACCACTGTTTCAGAACTATTGCCTGTAAGCCTGTCAGTAAAACCATAGTGAGGCAAATAAGCCCCCATAAGAATAAGATCTCCATCATTGAAGTAAGAGAGGTGCTTACCAATATGCCGTTTGCCGGTACCTCCCTGAACGTAAACCAGTTCTACTTCCGGATGAAAGTGCCAATTGGCCAAAATATTTTCGCACGATTGAGAGTAGCGCCTTACCAGAAAGCTGCTCCCAACGGTGGGTACTATTTGCTCCAGTGCCGGTTTGTTAAGCATAAGTTAGTATTAATGAACAAGCTAATAAGACAAAAATACTCCATAGAGTTCCTCAACACCTCCACAAAATTAGCTCTATTATATGCTATACTATCTAAATAAGCGAAACACTTACCCTATTAGGTTAAAATAGCACACAAACTTACAAATCTGGTAGTAGTGAAGGCCTTAGGCCAAACATACCTTTGTACTCGTAATTGGTTTAAAACAGAAAACAATTAGCACTATGAAAACAATAAGAAAAGCAATGTTGACACTTGCGATAGTCGCAACATCAACTTTTGTAATGGCTAATGACAAACCAAAAGTGAAGGTTGAAAATGTTGGTGCCAAAACAGTGGCCGTAGTAGCCTTTGGTCTGGGCAATGCCAACACCGGAATCCAGCTTAGAAACGAACAAGGTAAAGCACTCTATAAAGAATCAGTAAAATCGGGAGAACACTTTGCCAAAAGACTGGAACTAGCAGCCATCGCTAATGGGGAGTACATTCTAGAAATTGAAAGCGCAGATAGCTTTACCGCCATTCCGGTGGTACTTACCTCTGACTCAGCCTTGGTTAAAACAGCCGATCAGGTAACCATTGTCAAGCCTAAGCTGGCCATGAATGGAGACAAGCTGGATGTAATTATTGCCGATGAATTTACAGATGAAATATGGGTTTCCATATTTGATGTAGATTCCAATCGGTTGGCCTTTGAACGAATTTCTTCTGAAAACCTGAAACGATTCGATCTTTCAAGGCTTAAGAAGGGAAGCTATACCATTCAAATGACCACCAGAGGCAAAAGATTCATACAATCCGTTTCCCTGGATAAATAGCGCGTAGGGAATGTCGATGAAGGGGGCCAAGGCCCCCTTTTTTCGTTTATATCGGCTACATTTTCTTTTGGTCCGGGGGCATGAGCAAAATTACACCGCAAACTGTAACTTCACAGTCGTTTTAAAGAGCCAATTGATAAACCATATGAAGAGGCAGGACATTTGGTAACGAAGATTAGAAGCAAGAAAATAATTAGGAATAGTACCGGAACAGAGACACTCATAGAAATTGAAGATCTGGTTATAAACTTCAATTGCACAAGACGAGGTGGTGGCATTAAAACTAACCCAATTCGGAAAAGAATTGGATTGGATAGGGCTAACTATTTAGATCACACAGAAGTAAATAGGCAACCTGAGCAACAAGCTGTGTCTTCATAGCGGACTATAGAAGCCATTTGTGAAGACACAAATGGTGGCAAAAATCCCAAACTACCTCTCTGGCGAAATTTATCTGATCTTTTTTGATTTATTTTCCGAGCTGGAAACTGAGATTCGAAAATCTGAAAACTTCAAACACACTCTGGAAATCACTGTAGGGCAACATGACGAGGAGTCGTTTCTGCTACTGAAAACGGAAAACTAGTGAACGGAAGTCCTAAACCAACTTCATTTTCATCTTCTTCTTCAGCTCTTCTATGGCCTGAGCAAATTTTTGGTCGATATCCATCATATCACTCACCGACTGCACCGCATGAATTACCGTGCTGTGGTCTCTTCCGCCAAAGTGGTAGCCAATAGATTTTAAGGAATGGTTGGTGTACTCTTTGCAAAGATACATGGCTACCTGGCGGGCAATTACAATCTCCTTCTTTCGGGTTTTGTCTTTTAGGTCTTCAACACTAATCTGAAAGTATTCGCCCACCGTTTTCTGGATGTAGTCAATACCTACTTCAGACTCTATATCGTGCACAATGTTTTTGAGCGTTTGCTTAGCCAGTTCCAGGTTAATATCGGTCTTGTTGAGCGTAGCATGCGCAATAAGCGAAATAAGCACGCCTTCCAACTCCCTCACATTGGTATCTACCGAGTAGGCCAGGTACTCCACCACATCGTCAGGAATATAAATTCCATCGGACTGCATCTTACGCATAATAATGGCCATCCGGGTTTCAAAATCAGGCATCTGAAGATCGGCCGTAAGCCCCCATTTAAAACGTGAAAGCAAGCGATCTTGCAATCCCTTTAAATCGCGCGGAGCTCTGTCCGAAGACATTATAATTTGCTTACCGTTCTGGTGAAGATGATTGAAAATGTGGAAGAACATTTCCTGAGTTTTCTCCTTTCCGCTAAAAAACTGAACATCGTCTATAATTAGCGTATCTACCTGCAGGTAGTAGTTGGTGAAGCTCTGAATGCTATTGTTCTTAATGGCATCGGTAAACTGGGTTGTAAACTTTTCGGAAGAAACATACAACACAAAGTTGTTTTTGCCCTCTTCACCAATCTTATTACCAATGGCCTGCACCAGGTGAGTTTTACCCAGCCCTACACCACCATAAATCATCAAAGGGTTAAAGGAGGTAATGCCAGGTTTCTCTGCTACCGCTATACCTGCCGAACGTGCCAGTCGGTTGCAGTCGCCCTCTATGTAGTTGTCGAAGCTATAGTTAGGGTTAAGGTTAGAATACCTCGAATTTTTATCCAGCGAAGGCATCTCAAAAGGATTCAGCACTTCGGGCGAGTCAGCCCCTTTACCCCATCCGTTGTTAGCACTTTTGTGCTGTCTTTGATTCGGCAGCGTTACCGCATACGCCTGATTCTTCACGCTTCCGCTGTCTACAATTACAGAATACTCCAGCTTGCCACCGGGGCCCAGCTCATTTTGTATGCATTGCCTCAACAAGTGCACATAGTGCTCTTCCAGGTATTCATAAAAAAACTGACTTGGAACCTGAATGGTAAGCGTGTCGTTCTCAAGCTTTATGGGTCTGATCGGCTCAAACCATGTTTTAAAGCTTTGATCACCCACCTGTCCCCGAATCAGATCGAGGCAGTCATCCCATACAGAAGTTTCGCTTTTCACCATCAACAATTCAAAAATTGACCCTTACTTTGCCAGAGGAGGGGAACAAAAATGAAAAAAAACACAGACAATGGAAAGCCTAAGAACTGTAAGAGGAGAAAATAGTTTTCCCCACTAATCCACACGTTATCCACACTCTTTTCTGTTGATAAGTTGACTAGTCTCTGATAGTCAAGCCCTAACTGCACTCATTTTAGATACCAGAAAGATTTAGGCTCCAAGACGAAAAAACGTATTTTCGCACAAGTAAACCGTAATTTATGGAGAATAGCTTATTCGAGGATTTTTCTAAACATTCCGCTCAAGACTGGATGGCTCAGCTGGAAAAAGATCTGAAAGGCCAACCAACAGATTCGCTTTTGTGGAAAACCGGGGGAGTGAAAGGAAAGCCATTTTACACGGCTGAAGACCTTGATTTCGAAAGGTTTGACTACACTCATTTCAGCCAAAACACCGCCTTACTGGGCGACCGGTTTTGGGTGAATTACCAGCCCGTAGAAGTTGTGCATGAGTCAGAAGCCAATAAAGAGGCGCTAAATGCTTTGGCAGGTGGTGCCAGCGGCATACTCTTCGAGTTGAGCGAAACTCCCGACTACCAGGTATTGCTCAAAGATATAGAACTGAAATACTGCCATGTGGCATTCCATTTTGAGCGTCAAAACCTGGCCCAAACACTCGTTGAAAAATACCGCGAGTACCTGAAAGCTAAAAACATACCACTGGAAGAAACCAACGGCTTTATACATGGCCCGGGAGCACCACTTTTGAGCACAGGTCCTAAGTTGCTGATGGCTATGATGAACAGCGAGAGCGACACTCCTTTAAACCTGGCCCTTACCATAGGCCGATTAATTGATCGGGTAGATGCGCTCACTGAACAAGGACATGGTGTGGAAGATTGCCTTCGTCAGGCAGTACTTCAGGTAAGGTTGAGTAACGACTTCTTTTTAGAAATAGCCAAACTGCGGGCACTCCGCAGACTCTTCAGCACGGTTGCTACAGGCTATGGCCATGAAAGCGCAAGCCCAACCCTTGTTGCAGAAGCCGGCCCCTGGACCGGAGAAGAGGCCGATCCGCATAGTTTTCTGCTGCATGCCACTACACAGGCCATGTCCGCAGTTATTGGAGGAGTTGATGCCTTGTTGGTTAGACCTTTTTATAATGTATTCCCAAGCAAAAAATCACTGGCACAACGCATAGCCAGAAACATCTCTACTATTCTTAGTGAAGAGTCTTACCTGAATAAAATGGTAGATCCGGCTGCCGGCTCCTACTATATAGAACACCTTACAGAAGAACTCTTCCATCAGTCGTTCAATATCTTGCAACAAATAGAGCAAGAGGGTGGAGTGTCTAACCTGAACCTGACTAGTTTTCAACCTAAAACCAGCCGTTAATGAGACCGAAATTAGCACCAGCAACCCCAAAAAATAATCAAAACCATAGCGGCCAAACCTGGAAGTCGGCCGAAGGCATAGAAATACCGGCCAATCCCAACACCTTAAAACCAGAAACACCGGAACATCTGGGTTTCGCAGCCGGTATGCCCCCATACTTAAGAGGCCCCTACAGCTCCATGTATACCGTTAGGCCATGGACCGTAAGACAATATGCCGGTTTTTCTACAGCCGAGGAGTCCAATGCCTTCTACCGAAGAAACCTGGCTGCCGGCCAAAAGGGTCTGTCTGTAGCTTTCGATCTGGCCACACACCGTGGCTATGACTCCGACCACCCGCGCGTGGTGGGCGATGTAGGAAAAGCAGGCGTAGCCATAGACTCCATTCTCGATATGCAGGTGCTTTTCGATCAGATTCCGCTAGACAAAATGTCCGTTTCCATGACCATGAATGGTGCCGTAATTCCAATCATGGCCTTCTATATAGTGGCAGCCGAAGAACAAGGCGTGAATAAAGAGCAACTAAGCGGAACCATTCAAAACGACATTCTCAAGGAGTTCATGGTACGAAACACATACATCTATCCTCCTGCTCCCTCCATGAGAATTATAGGTGATATTTTCGAATACACCTCCCGATACATGCCCAAGTTTAACTCCATCAGCATTTCGGGCTACCACATGCAAGAAGCCGGAGCCACAGCCGATCTGGAACTGGCCTACACCCTGGCCGATGGACTGGAATACCTTAGAACAGGTATCAATGCCGGCTTAGATATCGATGACTTTGCCCCACGGCTATCCTTTTTCTGGGCCATTGGAATGAACCATTTTATGGAAATTGCCAAAATGAGGGCCGGCCGATTGCTTTGGGCCAAACTGGTCAAGCAATTCAACCCAAAAAACCCGAAGTCTATGGCTTTAAGAACGCACTGCCAGACTTCCGGTTGGTCACTTACAGAACAAGATCCGTTCAATAATGTGACCCGGACCTGCGTAGAGGCTATGGCTGCCGCCATGGGTCACACACAATCGTTGCATACCAATGCGCTCGATGAAGCCATTGCCCTACCAACCGATTTTTCGGCTCGCATTGCTCGAAACACACAACTTTTCTTACAAAAAGAAACCGGCATAACCCGGGTTATCGACCCTTGGGGAGGTTCACATCATGTAGAGCACCTCACCGATCGGCTGGTAAAAAAAGCCTGGTCGCTCATTCAGGAGGTTGAAGAAATGGGGGGTATGGCCAAAGCTATAGAGCAAGGCTTGCCCAAGTTAAGAATTGAAGAAGCTGCCGCCCGAAAGCAAGCCAGAATAGACTCTGGGAAAGACGTTATTGTGGGTGTGAACCAATATGCGGTAGAGGAAAAAACAGACATTGAGCTATTAGAGGTAGACAATACGGCTGTATTGAAATCGCAAATAGCCCGATTGGAAAAACTACGCAACGAAAGAAACAACGAAGCTGTTCAAGGCTCATTGAAAGCCCTTACCGAATGTGCACGCTCCGGCCAGGGCAACCTGCTGGAACTAGCTGTAGAAGCAGCCCGCAACAGGGCTTCTCTAGGCGAAATATCCATGGCTATGGAAGAAGTTTTTGGCCGACACAAAGCTGTGACGCAAACAATTTCGGGTGTATATTCGAGTGAAGTGAAAGAAAATGAAGACTTTCTGAAAGCCAGAGCGCTGGCCGATGAATTTGCCGAACTGGATGGACGGAGACCTCGCATTATGGTGGCCAAAATGGGTCAGGACGGCCACGACCGTGGGGCCAAAGTAATTGCGACTAGTTTTGCCGACCTGGGATTCGATGTAGACATAGGCCCGCTTTTCCAGACTCCGGAAGAAGTAGCCTTGCAGGCCGCAGAAAACGATGTACACATTGTGGGGGCCTCCAGCCTGGCCGCAGGTCATAAAACCCTCATTCCGCAGCTAATTAACGAGCTAAAGAGAATAGGAAGAGATGATATAATGGTGATAGCCGGGGGCGTAATTCCGCCAAACGACTATGAGTTTTTATACAATGCCGGAGTAGCAGCCGTATTCGGACCGGGCACCGTTATTGCCAAAGCTGCTCAGGAGATACTCCAAAAACTGATTGAGGAGTGAACAAAGCTTTAGTCTTAGTTGGTCTGGTGGTCTTCCTTAATCTGGGTTGTGAGCAAAAAAGAACCCTCGCCAGTTTTTCCGATGAAGAATTAGAGAAAGTATCTTTTAAAATTGGCACAGCACTAACCCAAAACAAACCGGAAATTCTATCGGCACTCATTGGGCTTTCTCATCTGAAGGACAGTTGTGTTCGGCTGGCTAAGACCAAAGGCTATAATGATTATCAGCTTGAATCCATTGGATTGGAGAATCCGAAAGTACTTAATGATGGTCTAAGAACCACATTAAATTGGCTTTGTTACTATTCTTCCATAGATGGCCGGGTAACGCTTACTTCAAAAGAATTACAGAAAGATTCCTACCGGCTCACCTTCGTGTATACCCACCCGTCCAGTATTTTCGAGGTATTGGAGTTTAAACTCATTACCAACGGATACCAGCTGTTTATTGGCGACATAGACCTTGTACACAGAAATATGCCTCTTTCTAAAATGGCTTTTCAAAGCATTACATCACCCGGCTATTTCGAGCTGCTTTCCGAACTTGCCAAAAACCTGGAAAAAGCATACAATGAAACCAGCATGAACCGATGGGAAAGAGCAGAATATTTCTACAACCGCGTGCCAGAAGAGTTCCTATTTGAACCTCTTTTGGCCGACTACTCCATAGCCTCCACCTCGCTGATTGATCCTGACATGACTCTTAAAGTCTTCAATGAGCTGATAGTTTCGTGCGACAATGAAAAAAGTAAATTATACTGGCGTTTAAGGAAAGAAATATACTTCCATGAAAATGATTCTCTGGAAATCCTGGCCCATCAGTTAGAAAACCTGATAGGTAAAAACAGCATCACAAAGATAATCTCAGAAAAGCTCGATGGAAACTAAAACTACGATCATAGACAAACTGGCCTGGCTAGAGATTGTTGATGGCAAAATTCTGGTTGCCCGCAGTAAAGGGAAAGACACCTTCTATATTCCGGGTGGAAAACGTGAACCGGGCGAATCGGACGATGAAGCCTTAATGAGAGAGATTGAAGAAGAACTGTCGGTTGCCTTGCTTCCCAATTCTTTAGAGTATTATGGTACATTTGAGGCACAAGCCCACGGGAAGCCGGAAGGTGTTGTGGTGCAAATGACCTGCTACTGGGGCAAGTATCAGGGTAAAATTGAGCCCGCCTCGGAAATAGAAGAAATTCGTTGGCTTAACTTTGCCGATAAGCAACTTGTTTCCTGGGTAGACCGTCTCATTTTTGACGATTTGCTGAGCAAAGGGTTATTGAGCTAAATATTAGCCCTTCTGTTTTCAAGATTGCCAAATAAAAGATTTCTTTGTCCCATGCTTGAAAAGCCGTTTGTATGCAATTAATAGAGGTAAAAAATAGAAGCGAAGAACTAGCCTTTTTAGATGTGGCCCGGGAGCTCTATAAAAATGATCCCGAATGGGTTTGCCCTCTGGATACAGACATTGAGGCGGTTTTTAACCCTGAAAAAAACACCTACTATCAGCATGGTGAAGCTACCCGTTGGATTCTTAAAAACAGCTCCGGCAAGCTCATTGGCCGTGTAGCCGCTTTCATCAACGAAAAAAAGGCCAACTATAACAATAAGCGCATTGGCGGCATTGGTTTTTTTGAAAGCATAAACGATGAAACCGCCTCCAAAATGCTGTTAGATGCTGCCATTGGCTGGCTCAAAGAGCGAAAGGTGACTACAGTTGACGGCCCCATTAATTTTGGAGAGAACGACCAGTACTGGGGTCTGTTGGTTGAGGGCTTTACTCAACCATCGTACGGAATGGCCTATAATCATCCGTATTACAAGCAACTTTTGGAAAGCTATGGTTTCCAAAAGAAAATGGAGCAAATCACCAATGAGTTTACCCTGGAGAATGGCCTTAGCCCCCGATTTGTAAAAATTGCGGAATATGTGATGCAGCGTAGGCCTAACCTCGAAATTCGTGAGTTCAAGCCAACTCTAATCGATGGGTTTGCCGAAGACTTCATGAACATATACAACAGCGCCTGGGCAGAGTTCGAAAACTTCACTCCTATTAAAAAGGAGTATGTGATTGAAACCTTCCGAAAAATAAAACCCATAGTAGACCCCGGTCTGGTGCAGTTTGCTTATGTAGATGGTGAACCGGCTGCTTTTGTAATGTGCCTGCCCGATGTAAACCAGATATTCAAAAAGTTCAACGGCAAACTAAACCTCTGGAACAAGCTTCGGTTTGTGTGGCTAAAGAAAACCAAATACATTACCCGGGTACGCGTGGTAGTCATGGGTAGCAAACCCAAGTTTCAGAACATGGGGCTGGAGTCAGTACTTACCTATTGCTGCTTTAAGCACACCATTACCAACACCAATGTCAATGAAATAGAGCTCTCGTGGGTGGGCGATTTCAACGAAAAAATGCTGGCTATTCATAGAGGCCTGGGAGCCAAACCTTCCAAAAAGCACATTACTTATCGGTTAGAGTTGAATTAAAAATCAACTTGTCCCCTTTTAATCCCAGCAGCTCTGCCACAATGATTAGAGCCAGAAGGCCATATTCAACAATTACAACATCCAACCTGTCGACATATTGTCCACCAGAATAGTTGATGTAGGTGAGGAAAATGAGGTACGACCACACTAACGGAAACCGAAACCTGGAGAACACACTTAGCGCCAACAGAGGAAGAACATACCAGGGATGAACCGTTGTGGCAAAAAGCAAATAAAACAACCATACCCAAACCATTTGCCGCGGCCATTGGCCTTTCTTTTTGGCCAAAAGAGAGTAAATCATTATTGAGCCAAGGGTAGCATACATCATCCATTTGCCCGATTTAGCAATAATGTTATGCCCCTCTGTTTCAAACCCATACCACCGGGCCAGGTAGTAAAAGCTGCCATTGAACTCAAATTTTTGATAGTACAGTTGAAGACTTTCCCAAATAGCCCAAACATGAGCCGTATTAATCAATGGCAAAAAGGTCACTGCCAAAGTACCCGTCACAATCAATCCATAGATAACGGTCTTTTTCACACCCAATTTGCGAAGCAACAAAGGCAAGGCAATTAGTGGGATAAATTTGGTGGCTACTGACAGCCCAAAGAAAATGGCTGAAATATGGAGTCTGCCTTTTTCGTAGTGCCAAATGGCCTGTAACAAAAAGAAAATAAGTATTACTTCAAAATGAAGATTGCCACTGAATTCCAGTACCACCAAAGGGTTGAGCACATACAAAAGTCCGTAGTGTTTGGGTAATTTATAATGGGCCAGCAGGCGCTGAATTAGCTTTAGGTTTCCCCAATCGAAAACGAGCAGCACAATGCGCATTACTACTATAGACCAAAATACCGACTGTGGAGAAAACAGAGCGCCAATAAAAAACACCAACTGATTGAGTGGCGGATAAATGCTAAAATACTCTTTGGAATTGAGTTTTTCGTACAAACCCGCATCTACACCCTCCACTCCACGGTTGAGAAAATAATTTGGCAAGTGTTTGTAGGGGTCTTCCAGTGCGGTTAGCAGGCGACCATCCCATATAAACCGATAGACATCGTCTGACAACTTGGGAATGGAAGCAATTAGCAGCAAACGTAACAACATGCCCCAGTAGTAGGCCAGGTCTTCTTCGCCCGGCTCTAGTTTTTTGATTATCAACACTACCGAACCAAAGAAAAGTGTGTAGCCAGCGATCAGTGGTAAAGTGGCTTCTCGAGGCACAAAATACCCCAGATAGATGGTTAGGGCTGCACTGAGAATAAACCCCAGGTTGAGCCAATAATTGTGCTGTCTAGGCATGTCTTGTATGCTGTACCGAATAGTAGAACACCAACAAGAAACCTAAACTAAGCAAGATATGAAAGGGCAGAAGGGCAAAATCGTTGAAATAGAAAGCCAACGCCAGGCCTGCCGAAAAGTAGAGGCTCAGCAAGCCTTCTACCAGAGTAAGAGGGTTTACCTTCCTACTAAAGTATTTATTCCCATGCCAACTGTCTTTGGCCGTCTTTATATTGAATTTCGGAGTTCGGATAAAAGGACTTTTCTTACCGATCAATCCTTCAAAAACAGCTACAGCATTGTGTACTGAAAGTCCCAGAAAAACAGAGAGGAGCATAAACATTTGAGGCACAAACTGTCGCAAGTTTTGCCAAAAACTTACCCCATCGTTCTTAAATCCATTCCAATAAAAAATGACCAAAAACACATAGCCCATCAGGAATATCATGGAAATATTGAGCAGCGTGCCCCAACCATCGGACAGGTTGCGAATAAAAAGCACCGGAACACTAAGCAATGCCGTAATAACAATGCAAATAAACACAGCCGAGTTTAGCAAATGGAAAGCCGCATGAAACTTAGTTCCCCAGGGCAGCGGAGCTTTTAACACTTGCGGAAGCAGCTTTCTGCTTGTTTCAGCAGCCCCTTTGGTCCAGCGGTATTGCTGTGATTTTATGGCCCCCATAGCGGCAGGCAATTCGGCCGGAGCTACAATTTCGGGGGTATAGAATATTTTCCATCCTTTGAGTTGAGCCCTGTAGCTTAAGTCCAGGTCTTCTGTCAGTGTATCGGCTTTCCAGCCTCCTGCATCTTCAATACAGGTCTTTCGCCAAACGCCTGCAGTACCGTTGAAGTTGAGAAAGTGCCCGCCCTGAAATCGGCCGTTCTGTTCTACCCGAAAATGAGTATTGAGCCCAAAGGCTTGCAGACGAGTAAGCAACGAATACTTTTCATTGATGTGCCCCCAACGTGTTTGCACTACCCCAATATCTTTGGATTGATTAAAGTGTGGCACCGAGCCTTTCAGAAAATCGGGTTGAGGCACAAAGTCGGCATCGAAAATGGCGATAAACTCACCTTTGGCACGGGCCATTCCATATTGCAATGCACCTGCTTTAAAGCCTTTACGCTCCGGACGTCTAACGTGCTCAATGGCTACCCCTTGCTGCTGCCAGTGGCTTACTTTCCGGGCAATAAGCTCAACGGTTTCATCGTCAGAATCGTCCAACACCTGAATTTCAAGGCGCTCTTTCGGCCAGTCGAATCGGGCAACGGCATCGATAAGACGCTCCACCACATACAGCTCATTATACACTGGCAGCTGCACCGTAACCATGGGGTACTCATAGTCAGGACCAACGGTAGCCGGTTGCTTTATTTGACCCTTTTTAACTGCTTTTTTGTAATGATACACCAGGCTTAACTGCGATATACTGTAGGCAAAGATGAACAGCAGCGCCCCTGTGTAAAGTGTCATTATCAGTAGTTCCAGCCAGTACATTACAAATACTTAAATATGGTATATAAAATTTTATAACCTGCCATAACAGTGCCCTTCACAGTACCCGACACTTTGCTAACCCCTATTCTCCTTTTATAGTTTACAGGCACCTCTGTACAGCGTAGGCCCTGCTGAGCAGCTTTCAGTTGCATTTCAACCGTCCAGCCATAATTTCTATCCGTCATATTCAAGGCCATAAGACGCTTGTACTTAATGGCTCTAAAAGGCCCCAAGTCAGTAAAACGAACTCCATAGAACCATCGCAAAAGAGTGGTGGCCAACCAGTTACCAAACACCTGTGGGAAAGTCATCGATCCGGACTCTCGTGTACCCAAGGCTCGGGAACCAATCACCATATCGAAATTATCCTCTATAATTGGGTGCACCAGTTCGGGTAATTGTCCGGGGTAGTCTGAATAATCGCCATCAATAAACACTACAATATCTGTTGTATCATTCAGGCCTTTCAGATATTCCAGTCCCTTTAAACAGGCGTTTCCATAACCCGGGGTCATTTCATTCAATACAGTGGCTCCGGCCTGCCGGGCTACTTCCACCGTATTGTCGGTAGAAGCATTATTCACCACAATTACCTCCTTAACCATGGGCTTGGGAATATCCCTTACCACCAGCGCAATAGATTTTTCTTCATTAAATGCCGGTATAATAACCCTGATGTTCAACAACTCCCTTTTCAAAACAAAGCGCAAAGCTATGAAATATCAACTTCATCAAAGCCAAACACCTTGCTCGAAGTTCCATCTTTGACCAATTAGCTCTCCAGTTGTCAGCTATCAAACACTTTAGAAGGCAAGCCACCAGCCCGTCACTATATATCCTGAGGAGACGGCTACCAGATTCAGCGGATTCAGACAATTTACCACATACATTAAAATAACCTGAGTTCGATGTAAGTAAGTAGTAAAATATCCCCTCTTAGGAGGTCATTGCGGAATATTCCTCTGAAAACGTCACATAGACAAAGGAAAATATCCGCAATCTC
>NZ_DBHC01000023.1:0-33999 GCF_002296035.1 Roseivirga sp. UBA838 | reverse complement strand
ATCACTAAGCAATGCATACCGCTCAATCAGTGGCTTGCAATCGCTCAGAAAGGCGTAGCCCACGCGCTTTATCCCCCAACCTAAAATCTGCCGATTATGGACTTTCATCATATATTCATCGCACCGGCCACAGGTATAAAAGTGTTGCTTAGCAACTTCTATATTGCCTTCCACGCTATATTGATATAAGGCTTCCAGCTCATTTAAATAGAAAAACTCTGCTCTAACATGGTTTTGCAACAAGTGCTCATTTAAAGACTGTTTTATTAAGCCTTGTTCTTTCTCCTGATACTCTTGATGTACTTCAACAAGTCGTTTACGATAATCCATTTCCATACGCCTAAACTAGGAAGTACTCATTTACCTTTGTACTTATCAGGCATAAATACACCTACCGCCTGGGAAATTATCGAGTTTTTAACCCCCATATCCATTGAATAATTATATCTATGGGGGAGTGTTTCTCTATATTAAAACGATAGTTAAAGCACTTACTGAAGAAGTACTATGGAGCTTTGCCGTAAAAGCTTACTATGCTAAAACATACTTGATTCAGCAGCTATAATTTACTTTCTAAAGATTTTATAGCCTATACCCATTTGAAAGAAGGGAAAACCATCGGAGTGGGCATAACCAAGTTCAGCGGCCACCTTGGTGGAGACATCATAGGTCATTTGAATGGAGGGTAAAACAGAAATAAAATATTGGTTGTGTACTCCTGTTCTAAGCCCCACACCTACATCGAATCGCGAGCCATCGAACACTGAATAGTTAAACTGCAAACCGGAAAACGTATTCGCCTCTCGCTCGGCACTCCCTATAGCTGTAAGATATACATAGCCCATGGAAAAGCGCTGTCCCAAATTAAGCGATACGGAGGGGCCGGTATTCCAACCATTTACAGATCTGGTGGTTATATTCTTGAGTGAAACTGAAAACCGATCTTTCTGAGGTCTGTTTTGCCGGTAAAAGCTCTGGGCTTGTGCCCCAAAGCTCAACATGAGCAGGCTTGCTAGAACAATGAATTTGGCTTTCATGGCTGATGTGGTTCAATTCTTACCTCTAAATTCGCCAAATGCCTACCCCATTTTCTACGCAATGCCCGATGCTTAACATTTAGGTGTTTTACGCAAGAGGTTAGCCCCTTGAAATGACCTTAAAATTAAATATTAAGCTTAATTTTGCAGATTAGTCTTTCTTAAATCTTTATGCCTAAATCCATCTTCAAGCTTTACGAAGAACTCTTCTCCAAATCTGTTTTTGCCATTGCAGTGACATCCTACGAGGGCGTACCTGTATTTGTAAATTCCAAGTTCTGCCAAATGATGGGTTATTCGGCAGAAGAACTGACAAGCATGACCTTTTCGGAGTTTACACACCCGGACGATGTGAATAAAAACCTGGAGGTTTTTGAGAAGCTAAAAGCCGGTGAAATAGAAAGCTACAGACTGGAGAAAAGATACATTCGCAAAACAGGAGAAGTTATTTGGGCAGAGCTAACCGTAGAGCTACTGGAAAACCGGGTAGATTCGGGCTACATAAGAACTTACATACTCGACATTACCGAAAAAAAGAAGAAAGAGGAAGCCATGGCCAAGCAGGAGCTGGTTTTCCACGAGGTATTTCACAATATGTTTCAGCTTATGGGGCTAATGGAGCTTGACGGTACACTTATAGAAGCAAACCAAAGTGCTCTGGACTTTGTGGGCTACAAAAGAGATGAAATTGTAGGCAAGAAATTCTATGATGCACCCTGGTGGGCCTGGAATGACGAAATACGCTCACAAATCATTGACGCTATTGACAGAGCTTCTCAAGGCGAATTTGTTCGTTTTTATACAGATATTTTGGGCAACAAGGGTGTTGAAACCATCGATTTTTCCTTGCGCCCCATAAAGCAGGGCGGTAAGGTTGTGCTGCTTATTCCGGAGGGGCGCCCAATTCCTCAGGAAAAGGAAATCGAAAAAGAGTTATTGGCCAAAAACCTGCTGCTTGAAAAGACAGAAAAACTCTCGAAAACAGGCGGCTGGATTTTGCAAATCAAAGACCTGGATTTAAAGCTCTCAAACAACGCTTACGAACTTCTGGGTTTACCAAGAAACAAAAAACCAACCCTAAAGGATGTTCAGGAACGAGTTCATCCGGAAGACCTCGATCATTTTAACATGATTGTTCAGAAGGCTTTGGAAGACAAGCAGTCTTGCCAGCACCAGTATAGAGTGAAAACAGAAACAGGCTGGAGACACATAAAGAGCTATGGAGAACCTCGCTTCAATAAGAAAGGAAAGGCCATATCGCTCAATGGAGCCATTATGGACATTACTGCGGAAATGGAGTCTGAGCAGAAACTGCAAAAAATCAATGATGAGCTTAACAACAAAGTGCAGGAATTGCGTCAGTTTGCCTACGTAACCGCCCACGATCTTCAAGAACCACTACGCACTATTATCAGCTTTATTCAGTTGCTCAAGGCTACACTCAAAGATGCCAATATTCATGACGATACCGAACTGTATACCGAATACATAGAAAAAAGTGCCAACCGACTGAAAAACCTTATCAAAGACCTCCTGCATTTTAGTCAGTTAGAAAATCAAAAACTCACGTTCGAAAGGGTGAACCTTCAAAAGGTATTTCATCAGGTGAAGGCCGATTTGCACAACCTCATAAAAACCACCAATGCGTCTGTAGAATGTTCGGAGCTACCTCAAATAATTGCCAACGAAACGCGCATCAACGTACTTTTCCAAAATCTAATTAACAATGCCATAAAGTTTAGAAGGCAAGGTATTAGGCCCCAAATAAGAGTAGAATACACCCAGAATAATGACTTTCACTACCTGTCTTTTTCTGATAACGGAATTGGAATTGACAAAGAATATCACCAATATGTATTTGAGATCTTCAAGCGCCTGAGTAGTAGGGAAGAATATGAAGGCACCGGAATAGGCCTTGCCATGTGCAAGAAAATTGCAGATCAGCACAACGGAGTTATTGATGTGGAGTCGGTAGTGAATGAGGGAACGACCTTCCGGGTGGCTATTTCAAAAAAACTAACATTAAGCTATTGAAAACGCTGTTAATAGAAGATAATCCTGCCGATGTAGAATTGCTGAAAATTGCTTTCGAACAAACGCAGATCAATACGGATATCATTGTAAAAACAGATGGACAAGAAGCAATAGATTACTTATTTGAGTTAGCCGAAAACCAGCCGGAAAGTGAGTTTCCGAGCCTTATTTTTCTCGATCTCAACCTCCCCAAAAAGAGCGGAAAAGAGGTACTCAGACTGGTAAAAAAAGACGAAAAGTTAAGAGGAGTACCCATTATAGTAATGTCTACCTCCGACTTTAGAGAAGATGTGGAGCTCTGTTACAAGCTCTATGCAAACTCTTATCTGGTAAAGCCCAGCGATTTTAGCATGTTTATGGAAATGGTGGGTTCTATTAAAGAGTTTTGGTACAACAAGTCGGTACTTCCTTAGACTTGCTCTTTTAAAGACAAAAAAAGAGGTGCCATTTTCTGCTCGGCACCTCCAATTGAACAACACCCAAAAGCCAAATTGGTATTGTATCTTTAAACTCTTTCGTTAATGTAAATCCGTATGTCATGTGGGGCCGTTTCATTGCCTCCAAAGTATGGAAACAACAGGTAGTAAACGCCCAACTTATCTTTCACTTTTCGTTCCATAGTAACCGTATGGTCTCCATTTACTGCCAACTCATACGATTCATCGGTTAGGTTAATCTGAAACAATGCGTTGGCTCCTATCTGCAGATCTGTTATATATTCAAAATTCATCTGACCATTTTGATAGGCATACGCAAATATTTCAACCTGATCTTTCTGGGCACTGTATCGCCAACCAAACCGTATGCTGTTGTCATGGTGCATACTATTAGCATCGGCAAACCCAAACAGCTTGTTAATATCTTCCTGGTTTTTGTTGCCCAGGTTATAACGGGCCGATTCGTCAAATCTTGCCGTAAAACGCAAGGTTGAAGACTTTAAGGTTCTGAGCTTATCGCCAACAAACCCTGCGACCACCTTACTATCGTGTCGGCCTTCTTCTATAAGGTACACCTGCTCCGGATTTTCATAAAGCTCGGAGCAATCTTGTACCAGCAGGCCCAAAAGCAGTGCAAACACTAGCTTTTTCATGAAACTACTTTTAGGCTTGTGTTAGCACGAGTCATGGTTACATGAAACACGGCATGTCCATCTTCATGAATCGAAGCTGTGAGTTGTGCCTGGCTATTGGCCAGCAAACGCTTCACTAAGCCCAATCTCAAAGGCAAACCTTCGATGAGGTATTCTTCAGAGAGCTTTGAAAAAGGCTCAAATATGTTTTCCAGGTCTTGCTCGGCAATTTTGAGTCCGGGCACCTCAAAAGTAAGCTCTACCTCATGCTCATTGGGGTTAATACCCAGCTTAGGCATTTCGCTTCCCTTAAATTCCAGAGCCAGACTCACCAGTCTTTTCAGACCTTTCATGAAAGACTCATTGTCTATGCGCACCTCAACATGCTGCTGAATGCCCACAAAATCGAATTTCTTAAACGGATAGTAGTTTTCGAACGAAATAGTAAGCTCTTTGAAAATATCGTCTGAACCATAGGAGGTAATATCTACTTTAGGCTCCGCATTGCTGAGCTCCATTAAAAGCAAGGTATCTTCTACCAGTCCAGCCGCTTTTTTAGACTCATTAACAATTCGGTTAATGTATTTTGAAAACAGCTTGAGCAGGTCTTCGCTTTTGTGCTCCATGATTTCTTCCATCATCTGAGCCGTCATTTCTATAGCATTGAGCGGAGACTTAAACTCGGCCGACATGTTGGTAAGCACCTTAGAGGTATTGTTACCAAATTCTATTTGCTTAGTTTCTTCTGATTGATTTTTTTGTACAGCGTTCATGACTCCCTCCTTTTAGTAAATGTTCCAGATTAATTTTACACTCATTGCGCGTTCATTGCTCTTGCCGTATTCGAACCCGAGCTTGGTGTTCCAGGCCAGGTTTACCCTGCCCTCAACTCCGAAGTAAGGTTTCTCGAACTGGGCATCGAGCGCGGCCATTCTAAAGGTGGGGCCCACCTGAAAACAGTCGTTTACCGGCAACATAATGGCCGTGTAAAGTCCTGCCCATCGGGTGTCCATGTAAGAACCTTCTTTAGACTTGTAATCTCTGGTGTGGAAATAGCTGAAGTTGAATACCTCTTTGAAGTTCACTCCGAGTGAAAATCCGTAAAGAGGATTGTCGCCATAAGTGGCAACTGTGGGGGCTACTTGAAAACTGAAGTCTTTTTTCCTCTGGTGCTTATAATAGTACGTTTGGGAAAATGCAGTGCTACAACCGAGTAGCAAGACTGCAATACACATTAACTTTTTCATGGCTTTTGGATTTCAATTGTGTTATTCTTTCAACACTAAGGTCACCATCTGCCATGGCTAATATGTGAGTGAAACAAGGCTTGTAAAAAACCAGAAAAACACCACTATGGGGTGGTGTTTTCTGTAATGGATTGTTGTAAAAATTTCACTTAGTAGGGCTTTGTAAGATCACCTACAAAATCTAGGCAATTCCCTTAGAACCTAAATATCCGAGAAAAGACGCTTTTCCACTGCCCAAATGGCCAATCCGGCCATATTCTTATGCCCAGTCTTTTCCAATAGATTTCGTTTATGGGCTTCTACTGTTCTTATGGAAATAAAAAGCTCATCGGCAATTTCCTGATTGGAGTATTCTTTTACTATAAGATGCAAGACCTCTTTTTCTCTTCGGGTAAGGGGCACATCTACCACTACTTTTTGCGATGATGTTTTTTCTCCTCGCAGATAGTCCATAATGGTATTGGTTACCTGCGGACTATAGTAGCTCTTGCCTTCGTGAACATCGAGAATGGCCTGAATAATTTCCGATTGGTTGGCGGTTTTCAGTACATATCCATTCACTCCATAGTTAAGCATTTTCTTAATGTGCTGAGTTTCACTCAACATAGTGAGAGCTATAATCTTGAACTGATAAGTCATTTCTTTGAGCCGCTTCACCAACTGAATACCATCCACCTGTGGCATTACAATATCGGTTAGCAGAATATCGAAGTCAGGATTTTCCTTGATTCTCTGGAGCGCTTCTTCTCCATGATTGGCATGGTTTACCACCTCAAACCTATCGTCTTCAGAAATGTAGGCTTCCAGTGCATCTCTGATCATTTTATGATCATCTACCAAGAAAAGTCTAATCTTACTCATAATACAGTATGTCTTTAGTGAATGGAAATTCTATCATAATGGTTGTACCGTGTCCTACATGGGAATCTATATAAATTTCGGCCCCAAAGGATGATACTCTATTTTTCATATTGGCTAGCCCAAAACCACCTTTACTTTGACTCAACTTACTGGCATCGAACCCTTTACCATCATCTTCAATAGTCAATTGCACTACATCGCCCAGCTTCATGTATTGTATGGTTACATACCTGGCCTCTGAGTGCTTGAGTATGTTATTGGTGGCTTCTTGTACTATCTTATACAAGCTGGTATCTATAGGTACTTTAAGCCTGATACCTTCCATGTTGGTCAGAAACTCAAACTCAACCTGGCTGGATTGGTTCAAATCGCTGATGGTATCTTTTACTACCGAAACAAAGCCAAAATCTTCTATGGCCTTTGGCATCAGACTGTGAGCAATAGCCCGCGAATCGTTGAGCGACTTTTTCAGGTAGTTGTACCCTATATCAAACTTGTTCTTCACTTTATCGCTCAACTTGGCCTTTTCCATACGCACAAACTCCAAATTTAGAGAGGCAATGGTAAGGGTTTGCTGAAGGCTATCGTGAATTTCTTTAGAAATTCTTGATCGTTCTTGGTCCGAAGCTTCCATTACGGCATTGAGAATTCGCTCTTCCGAACGAACCCTATCCGTAATATCGTGAATAAAGCCTTCCAAAACATATTCGCTGCCTTCTTTATACACCAATTTGCCGGTGTTACTCACCCAAATTATCTTTCCGTCTTTGGTCATCATGCGGAAAGTATATGAATACTCATTTTCTTCTTTGAGCACGTTTTTGAGAAATTGAATGCTGCTCTCAAAATCTTCTTTATAAATGACCTGCTTTAAGAACTTCTCATGACCAATTTCTTCAATCTCATTTACCGAGTAGCCCAGCAGCTTATGTAGATATTCGGAGATAAACTCTATTTGGCTTGAAGGAAATTTGAGGCGATAAACGATGCCCGGCAATGAAGAAACTATGTTTTGAAACTGCTGGGACTGTTCCTGAATAAGCAATAGCGCCTTTTTAATGGCCGTAACATCTTGCGCAATACCAATGTGTCTTTTAGGTTCTCTATTGGCATCGTACTCTACCCGGCTCTTGGCAAAGAGATATCGTACTTCGCCCGACTTGAGTACAATGCGGTATTCACATTCGTATTTGCCCGTCTTGAGCGACTCTGCAAACTTAGCCACCTGCATTTCGCGGTCATCCGGGTGGGTATATTCCAGCCATTCCTGCAAAGGCACTCCGTCTTTTCTTTTAAGGCCGTACAGTTCGAACATGACATCCGACCACCAGGTTTCTTCAAACTGCATGTCGTATCGCCAGGTACCAATTCGGCCTACATTTTGCGACTCCTCAAAGGTTTCGAGTGTGTTGAGGTATTCTATTTCCAGTTCTTTCTTTTTAACCAGCGAATGTAGCAAGTTGGCATAGTTGGTGAGCAGTTCAATGTCTCTGGTACTGTACTCAGCTACTTTGTTACCAACACCTAAAATAGCCACCACTTTGTTGCCATCTATTATAGGTATCTCAAGGTCGCGATTTAGTTGAGGGTGACCTTCCGGTATTCCCTTATCGCTAATTTGTTCTTCTTGACTATGAATTACAGGCTTGCGTTTGTCTATACAGTCTTTCCAAATACCCGCTTCTTCTATCTCATAATCGGGGATTCTCTTCTTTGTGTTGGAAGCAGAAACACCCTCCTGACTCCACTGCACAAACTTAATTTTACCCTCGTCTTCATCTACAAAATGATAGAATCCACAGTTAGAGTCGAGTAGTTCTACTGCATATTCCACTCCACGCTGAATGAGTTCTTCAAGGCTTTTCTGGTAGGCTTCGTACAGTTTTACGGTAAAGCTCAAAAATTCATTGAACTTGTGCTGCTCAGTTACATCGCTAAAGGTAGACTCAAACAAATACGGAGCACCATTCTTAAAAACTGTTTGCACGTTAAAATTGAGCCAGCGTTTCTCACCGCTCTCGGTGTTGAAAAGCACCTCAATATTATGCCGGGTTTTGTTTAGGTCGGAGACCTCAAAAAGATTGCTGGAATGGGGTATAAAATTATTAATGTTTTTACCGAGCAATTGCTTTTGCGATGGTCTACCCAAAATACGGGCACCCTCCGGGTTTAGCTCAAGAATTTCTCCGTTGGTATCGACAAGAATATAGCCCTCCTGAATGTTTTCGAAGATACTTCGATACTTGTTTTCCGACTCCTCCAGAGCTTTCACTGCCTGATACTCCTGGGTAATATCGCGTAAGAAGGCCATTACATACTCTCCATCTTTCAGCTCAATTTTGTTGAGATGAATATTGGCAATTATGGTATTGCCCTGGCCGTCTTTGTAATACCAAATAAAGTTCTCATCCTTCCTTACCTCTAGTTGGCCCACATGATATTTGGTGGCTTCTTCAGAGGTTCTCCCTCCCGGCTGGTGCGAAGGAGACAGTTCCCACATGGCTTTATTGTTGAGCTCAGAAATGGGCATATTGAATATTTGACTCATTCGCTTATTGCAGTCTACAAAGCGATAGTCCTTGAGCAGTGCTATACCTATTGTGGCGTTTTCCAACAATACCCGGAATCTTTGCTCGCTTTCGGCCACCAAGCGAACGGCTCGTTTATGTTTTAAAATAAGCCCCAGGTTTTCGGAAATGGCATCCATAAGAGAAACCTCCTCAGGCAAAAAGTTAATTTCTTCTCCTTCTGAATTTCTTTTGGCAATGGCCACGGCTACCTCTCCTACTACTACACCATCCATTCGCAACGGAGAGCTATACCTGTTTTTGTAGGTGAATTTTCCGCTGTTGAATTTATTATCGTCAAAGATAATTTGTGCCTGCGTACACTCCGGATACTGAAAAGCTGGTGGAATAAGCTGAACGGCTTGGCGCAACAAGTCTTCTTTGGAAGACAGCCCCGACTCGGCCAGATGAGAAATACCATAGAGGCACTTAGCCTCCTTTACGCGCTCCTTCAAATCGAACACCAGTTTCTCATTCTGCCGTTTGGCCTCCATTTCTGCATTCACGTTGGTAGATACACCAATCCATGAGATAATGTTCTGATTCTCATCTAATATTGGATTGGCCTTAACACTCAACCACTTGTACTTGCCAGAAGCGTCTTTGTGGCGTTCCAGGTTAAAATAGGAAGACTTGTTGGCCAGTGCTTCTTCCCATTTAAGGCGGGCCTGCTCCCGATCGTCTTTATGAAGCCCGTTTCTTCTTCCCTGATGGTAGTACTTTATGTTATCTCCATAGAAGTGTCGGCCGGCTTCATTAATGTAATTCGTTTTTCCTTGCGAATCGGCTGTCCATAGAATGTGTGGTAAAAATTCAGACTGCATTCTGAACTTGCTCTCACTCTCCTGCAGGGCAAGTTCATTCAACTTCTGCTCTGTTACATTTCTCACCAACATGGTTACTCCGTTGAACATGCCTTTTTGGTCGTGCAGAGCGGAAAGTTTGGCATCGAACCATTTGGTTTTTGCTCCAAACTGTATGCTATAGGTAATGGATTCGGTTTGTGAAGACTCCTTTATTCTTACAAAGGCTTCTTTTACCAGCTGACTCACATCATCGGGCATAAAGTCTGCTATTTTTTTGCCAATCATTTTGGCTGGTACGGCCAGCAAATCACCAGGGTCTCCACCAGGAAAAACCTCTTTGTAGCGAAGGTTTCTGTCTATTATAATGACTATATCATCGAACGAGTCGAGAATGGACAATAGCTTTTCTTTCACTTCGTGGAGCTCATTCTCGGCAATTTTTCGCTCGGTAATGTCGTGATACACCCCCAAAACAGAATCAGGGTTACCTTCTGGGTCGTAAGTAGTTTCCCAGGAATCTTCAAAATAGCGCACCTCTCCGTTCGGCAGTAAAGCCTTAAACTCTACATGAGTGTTTTTATGGCTTTTTCTCGATTGTTTAATGAGGTCCCTAAGGCGCTTTCGGTCGTCTGGGTGAACCAACTTAAAAAACACCTCTCTGGAGGGTTGAATCTTTTTGTCTAAATGGAATAACTCATAGGCCGAGTCAGACCAGGTGTAGTTATCGGTTTTATAGCTGTAAGTCCAGTGGCCAAAGTTGGCAATTTTTTGAGCAGCCTGAAGCTTGGCCTGCCGATCTTTAATTTCCAGCTGATGCCTTCTGCGCTCGGTAATATCCGTAAATATGGTACAGGTTTTAAGCTCGTTGGTAGCCTGATCTATAAGCGGAAATGAATCTATGAGGATCCAGACAATGGCTGACTTTCTAGGATTGAAAATCCCCACAATATCGCCCAATACCGGCCTTTTAGATTCGACCACCTTGGCCGAGGGCATGGCTGTCCAATCGAGCTGATTGTGGTCTTCATCGATAAAATACCAATCAGGATCTTTCGCTCCCTTGGTGTCGAGCACCTCGCGGTCTAAGCCTAAAATTTCAGCAGCCTTTTTATTGGAGTCTAGAATTTGCCCTTCCGAATCCTGGTATACAATACCCACAGTGGCATTGTCAAATATGGTTCTGAATTTGAGTTCGCTTTGCTCCAGGGCAATTTGTCGCTCTTTTTCCTCCGTAATGTCTTGAACTAAACCCAATACGCCTAGCAACCTACCCTTGGCGTTAAACTCGGGGTCGCCAGTCACTTTTACCCATCGTACTTGTTTATTCTTTTCTACCCTGTGTAAAAACTCAATGTGCTGACCATCGCACATTTTTTTGAAGTCGGTAATAAAGAGCTCTCTATCTTCTCCATATATAGCATCCAGAATAGTTTCCCGATCAATTTTCTGCTCTGCCGGAAAGCCCAGTATGGCTCGGCACTTAGGAGAAACGTAAGTAAATTCTTCCTGCTCTAAATCGAAATACCAGCTACCAATACGACCCAACTTCTGGGTTTTCTGAAGCTGTATTTTCTCAAATCTTATTTTTTCTTCTTGCTCTTTGAGGGCCGTAATATCAACATGCACGCCCAGCACTTTAATAGGGTTGCGCTGGCTATCGTACTCCATTATTTTACCCGTATCATAAATCCAGATGTAGTGCCCTTCTTTGTGCTGAATACGGTATACGGCCTCGTACTTATCTGTCTCTCCTTTTACATGCTGCTCTAGTTTGGCCAAAGATTCAGGAAAGTCTTCCGGGTGAATTCTGCTTCTTGAAAAGCCCAGCGATTTGTCTAACTCAGACACTTCGAAGCCAAGCATTTTGGCGTACTCAAAGTTGTAGAGCATTTCGTTGGTTTTCAGGTTCCACTCCCATGTACCCAGATTGGCGGCCTCAAGCGTGAAGTCGAGACGCTCTTCCATGGCCTTCAATTCTGTAATGTCTTCCTTAACTGCCAGAAAATTAACTATTCGGCCGTTTTCGTCTTTTATTGGGCTTATGATGGCCTTTTCGTAGAGTAGGGTACCATTTTTGCGTTTGTTTATGAAATTACCGGACCAGGTATCTCCTTCTATAATAGTATCCCAAAGTTGTTTAAATACCTCCTCGTCTTGACGACCCGACTTTAAAAGGCTTGGTTTTTTCCCTATTACCTCTCTTTTGGTGTAGCCGGTTACCTCCACAAACCTGTCGTTAACATATTCTATGTTTCCGTCAATATTGGTAATGAGGATAATATTGGCAGACTGTTCTACAGCTGCGGAAAGTTTTTCGAGCTTAGCGCTTTGTGTGGTTACCTTTCTTCTGAGTTCTATGCGTTCCAGAGAGAATATGAGGGACTTCTCGATCTGGGTAGGCGACATCTCGTGCTTTGAAAGGTAATCTTGCGCACCCAATTGTATGGCTTCTTTGGCCAAATCGAGGCTCTGATTACCACTTAAAACAATAAGGCATATGTCAGGAAAATTATTAACAATTCGCTCTACCCCTTCTAACCCTTTGATACCCGGCAAACCCAGGTCTAGAAACACCACATGAAAGGTTTCCTCTTCGAGCCACTCCATACCCACCCAAAAGTCAACCACATGTTCTATTCTAAACTCCTTGTCATGATCGAACATCGATACATATTCTTGTAAAAGAATGGCATCGGTATGATTATCTTCTATGTGGAGTATTTTGGTCATAGCAGGAATCTGTATTTTCCCTCGAAACGTTTAATCCTAAGCTCTAAAAACTCAACCCTTAGCTCAGATAGGTATAATTTAAGGGTTTAATGCCCGATAAAAAATAACTACCAGCGATATTTTCTCTATAAAATGCAATTGCTTACGTCAAATCGATTCCGAGGTTGAGTCTCATCGCTAACCGGCCATCTGAATTACCAGATCTGCCTAGTTATGGAAAGTGTGCAATTACTTAGATTAAATTCGAATTCCTGTATGTGATTCTCTGTGTAATGGATGTAGGTGATTCACGTAGTTTTTAAAACACTCCTAAAGACAAGCCAGCCCACTGAAAAATCTATAAAATGGTCAAAAAAACATTCAGAACTATTTTTTGGGTAGCTTAAAGAAGAATGTGGTGCCTTCTCCTTCAGTAGATTCATACCATATATCTCCGCCTCCCTTAGAAATTATGCGATGAGCTATAGCCAGCCCCATGCCTGAACCCTGCACTTCTTCGCCCGCGAATCGCTTAAAGATTACAAACACATCGTTTTTGTAAATTTCCGGGATACCAATACCATTATCTTTTACGGAAAAAGTGACAAACCCAGGCGATTCTAGAGCTTCAATATGAATTTTGGGTTTACTACTTTTATTGTACTTCAACCCATTGTCTATCAGGTTCATGAGCAACCTCTCAAAAAGGCTCTGCTGAAAGGATATTTCCGGCATGGACGAGTACGTTACGGTAGCATTGTGTTCATATATTTTTTTGCGTAATAGCTCCAACACATTTTCCAGAGCCGTTTGAGTGCTAAATACAACCGAAGGATTCTTGGAGGTATTTACTCTGGAGTAAGCCAACAAGTCATTGATCATGCGTTTTATCTTGCTGGTTCCTCCCAAAATATACTCCACAAACATTTGAGATTTATCGTCCAGATTGGTTCCCAGGCGGGTTACTAAAAGTTCGGTGAAGGCCGAAATGGTTCTGATGGGTTCCTGTAAATCGTGCGATGCCACGTAAGCGAACTCCTCCAATTCTTTGTTGGATCTCTCCAGCTCACGGTTGAGCTGATTGAGCTCGTGCTGATTTTTGTACAACACAGTAATGTCTAATATTCCTCCACCAAGTTTCACCAACCGATTGTGCCTGAATATGGGCTGTGCAAAAATACGCACCTGTTTTTTGTTGCCATTGGCAGTTATTATCTCCAGTTCCAAATCGAAAGGAGTACCATCTACCAGACCGGCTTTAAGAGCTTCTCTAAGTTTGGGGCGATCGGCAGAGGTATAGAAGCTTAGTGTCTGCTCCAGGTCTGGTGCCTCGCCTATGTCTAACTCATGGATCGTAAACATTTCGTCAGACCAGTACATGGTATGGCTTAAAAGGTCATATTCAAAACCACCCACATGCAGGTGTTCTCCAACTCTCTTCAGTACCTCCAACTGATGCTGAATGGAGGTATCCATATTTACTTTTTCCGTTTCATCGGTTAGTATGAGTCCGTAGTAGTCTGTTTGCAGGGGAATTATTTCTACGGTACACCAGCGGTTTACTGAATTAAAGAAATGGGTAAACTTTGACTTCTCTGCTCGTGGTTCACCAAGCCGACTAATGAGCCAATGAAAAGGAGAGTCGTAGGCATTTCTTTTTTTCTCAGGAAACCACTTACCAAGTATTGTTGCTGACTCCACCTGCAGAAGTTCTTCAAAGCTGGGGTTGATCACATGAAAGCACACTGATTTTATGGATTTGCCAGTTCTTCGAACGTAAAAATTGGCAATACCCAAATCGATTTTATCGAAAAGGTCTTTGTATACCTGTAATGACTCATTTACATTATTATCCACTTCTCTTTTATTCATCAACTCATTTTTGTTCATACATAATGGATTGATGGAACCCTACCCGGGTGTTCCATAATAGACAAACCTCGAACGGTGCTAATAATCTATTGCGTGAAAGTGGTGTGAGACAATCTCAATAATAGCGATATTTTCCCTGAAAAGCGATAGCCCTAAATGCATCTGATTGGATTGTACAATACCAATTACCGAAGATGTAGCGATATGCTTTAATTACTCAAATTAAGCAACAGAAACCCCGAAAAAGAACAAGTTATTATCTTAACCACGGCCAGGCCGCACATCTAGAGTATTACGATAAAGAACTTGTATGGAGCAAAGTTTTACCCGATTACCAGCGTTTATTTAAAAATTGTTCTTCTACTCGATAGCAGAAATTTGTCCAAAAAAAAACAGAGGCTGCCTTAAGCGTGCAGCTCATTTCCGGAAGAAAGAGATAACACTCTTAAGACAACCTCTGCGGCACTTTAACTATCAACTCTACTTAAATAATCATCTTTCGTGTCGGATCGATGAACCAACTTCACACAAAGTACCCAACTGATGTCTTTATGTTTGTTATTGTTTGTCTTTGGAAAACCGCATTTGACAATGCTCTTTTTTTAAGACATAGAGTCCGCCTTAGCTACAGTCAATCTAGGTGAAAAGGAGATTTCTAAAATGTAATCTCAGGGAGCGCAGAGTAAAATTCAGTCTGATCATATCTTTGGTTATTGGCCTCTTTGCGCCCTCCCTTGATCACATTTACAAAGTAAGGGGACTTACTTTTCACAAACATCTGAGAAACACCTAACTCTTCTATAGGTGAAACACCTAGATTTGCTTTTACTAAGAATTGTTTTTCTTGAAAATCTCGTTTTCGATTGCGTAAATAATGAGCCCGGCCAGATTTTTACTACCGGTTTTCTCTAACATGTTTCGTTTATGAGCCTCCACCGTTCGGGCACTAATAAATAGCTGATCGGCAATTTCTCTGTTGCTCTTTTGTTCTAAAATGAGCTGCAAAATTTCTTTCTCTCTATCGGTAAGGTCCGTTTTTAGGCTAAAACCTACTCCATTTCCCCTGAGCTTGCTCATCATTATCTCCGTAATTTCATAGGAGTAAAACTGCCCTCCCTTATATACGGTTTCAATGGCCTGCCTTAACTCATTTTTCCCAACATCTTTTAATACATAGCCCATAACCCCCAATTGCAAGAGGCGTTTTACGAAGATCACATCATTGAACATGGTGAGTACTATTACCTTCACATCCCTATTTTCGGCAATCAACCGTTCAACCAGTTCAATACCATTGAGCTGGGGCATTTGAATATCGGTAAGTAGTATGTCTACCTCCAGACTTTTAAGTTGTTCGTAGGCCAACAGACCATTGGAGGCTGTGCCACAAATTTTAAACTCTGGTATTTGGCTTAAAAAGGAGACCAATCCTTCTAAAATCATAGGGTGATCATCGGCCACAAAAAGGCGAATTGACTTATTCATATACTTTAAGCTTTGCTGGAATAATGGCCACCAAACAAGTACCCTTTCCCGGGTTGCTATCTACTGATAGCCTACCAGACATTGACCATACCCGGTTTTTCATGCTTGTCAGGCCATATCCTTCTTTATAAATATCTAGTTTGTTTTTATCAAAACCCACACCGTTGTCCTCTATCATCATTTGCACGTTTTCATCGGCCGTTTTAATGAGCTGCACACTAATCTTACTGGCTTTGGCATGCTTCATTATATTATTTAGGGTTTCCTGGGCTACCCGATACAACCCTAGCTCTACCTCGGCCGGTAGTCTTGCTGTAATATTGGTATAATATTCAACCTCGGTGCCGTTGCCATTAATGGTATCGGAAATTAATTGTTCCAGGGCTTTTACAAGCCCCAGTTCCTCTACATCTTTAGGCAATAGCTGATGGGCAATATTGCGACTTTCTTTAATACCCTGCTCTAAATACTTAAGGCTTTTGTAGTATCTCTTTTGTAGTGCCTCCGAAAACTTTGCGACCTCCTCATCCAGATGCTTAAGATTCATATAGCTAACCCCCAGGGTTTGCTGTACACCATCGTGCAAATCTGAAGCAATCCTTCTGCGTTCTTTGTCTTCAGTACTGTATATAGCCTGCTGAACTTTCTCCTGATTTCTAATAATAGGGGTCACATCGAAAAGGCAGCCTTCCAGCCACACCAGCATATCGTTTTCAAACACACCTACCCCCTGTTCCCATATCCACTTTATTCTGCCCTGCTTATCCTTTATTCGGTATGTCATCCGAAAAGGCTTTTGATCGTTCACCGAACGCTGCACATGCTCCCAAACCTCATCCCTGTCATCTGGTATAATCAAGTTACCAAAAGTTGTAATGGCCGGATCGCCATAAAACTCCTCCTGTCTGTATCCTGTAATTTGTTCACAAGCCGGGCTGATATAGTCCATGGTCCATGACTCATCGTTTCTGCAGCGATATACCACCCCCGGCAAGTTATTTATGAGGTTATTCATTTGCCGGTAACTTTCTTTGAGCTTTAGCTCAGCCTCTCGTTTTCGGGTTACATCGGTCAACACAGCCAACACCATGGTTTCACCGTCAATACTCACCGGGCTCAAGCCCATTTCTATCCAAAATAGTCGGCCGTTCTTCTTTCTGGCCTTTATCTCAGCAGTAGAATCAAGTACCTGAGTTCGGGGTTTGGTTAAAAAGTCGTTGAGTAGTTGCTTGTACTTGCTTCGTTTATCGGGAGGCAACAATCGCAGTACATTAAGCCCGTTGAGTTCCTCATCCGAATAGCCAAACACCTCGCACGACCTTTTACTGTGCAGCACTATTTTACCTCGTTTATTAACAAGAAATAAAGGGTTCGGGTCGGTGCGAATAACTGTTCTGAACTTTTCTTCCTGTCGAGCCAACAGCTCGGTACTTACCTTGCGGGTATGAATATCGGCATGGCTTCCCACCACACGAATGGGTTTGCCTTCTTCGTCCCAAACAGCTTTGCACGTTGAAAGAAACCATCGGTAACTACCATCCTTTTTCTTCAACCTGAATTCCATTTCGTAGGGCACTTTATTTTGGAGATAGTTATTGAATCTTCGCCTGGCCTCTGCCCTGTCGTGCGGATGAACGAGGTCATAGAAGCCTTCAATCAAATCGGGAAGATCGCCCGGTTCGTAGCCCAGGTTGTCGTACATGTTTTTAGACCAGAAAATCTTGTTTTCTTGTGGCAGCCAGTCCCAAAAGCCATTTTGCGTACTTTCCAGCGCCAACTGAAACCGCAGCTTGTGGTCCTGAAGCTCTGCCGTACGTTGCTGCACCAACTGTTCCAGATTGGACTCGAGCCTTTCTCGCCTGATAGAACCGGCTATTGCATTGGCCAAAGTCATGAGTAATTGCTTTTCCGGCTCTGACAGTTTTCTTTCTTTGCTAAAGTCAGCAAAGCCTATGGCTCCCCAAAAATCGTCATCTACTATTATGGGAAAGAAAGCCACGAGTTTCGTATGGTCTAACCCCATATGCGCCCTTAGCTCGCTGTCGCTGTCAGAGTAAACCAACATGTAAGGTTTGCCGGCTGCCAATTCCTTGCTTAGTTTCTCCATGCGATAAAGAGGAACATCCTGATTGCGAGCAACTCGCTCAGGAATCACGGTTTTGCTCGAAAAATACTTAATGGAGCTTAGGAGCTCTCCATTCTCGTTTCTATGGTTCTTGTAAATAAAAGATGAACTAATGTCGAGATGATCGCACAGGGTATCCAGGGCAATCTGAATCCCTTCTTCCAGTTTGGAAGCTATAAGCGAATTGGTTGCATTCACTACGCCTAAAATAAAATCGTCAATCTTGGATTGAGCCATGAGATCACTCGGTAGGAATAGGATTAAATTTATGCAATTCCAAGAATAATCGGTGCTAAATCGAGTAAAGATTAAGCTATATAAACAAAGAAGGCTTCTCCATCTGAGAAGCCCCTTTTAACCAAAACACTAAATGTATATGCTAATTTCTTACCAGCCTGGCCGAAAGTCTGGCATGTGCCAGAGTTTTTCCAGGGGTGAATTCTAAATTGTCTTTGCTAATGGAAATGTAGTTGTGCTGACCATTGTCTTTAACCCACAACAGAAGCTTCTCGCCTTCATTTACTTTGCCCAAAATTGGGTCTACATAGCCTGAATACTGCCAGTTGACCTTATAATAGTCAGAAGGAATATATCCTGAACTCTGGTTGAATCCCATGCTTTTTAGTAAACTAACAGCCTGTTCCATTGTGGGAAGTTCCCAACCTTCGGGCTTTACGGTTTCAAGTTCTTCATAAGTAAAGTGCTCTTTAGAAACTTTCGCCTGCTCATTAACCAGTGCCAAATTGCTGGTCATCCACTCTCCTGCCGAGAAGCTATGGGAGTCGAAGGCCACCTGCTCACTAGTTAGCGCATTCGCATCAGCCGATTTTTCACCCAGTGCCAGCTCTACCGGCAAATACAATAAGGGTAGCGAAACAAAGAAGGCGAAAAAGGTTTTGAGCGTTTTCATAATGCTTTACTTATGTTTCAAATGTAGAGCCTCCCCAAAGCCTTTTAGTAGGTATATTTCCTTAGATTTAAAAAATAGGTGTAACACCTAGTTGTCGATTTAGCAAGCCTTAACAATCTTTAACACCCACTAAATGGCCACACTTGATGAGTGGCTTATATATAAAGGTATACTTCTATATATTTGGCTTTCTGAAATATGACCTGGTTTAAAAGTATTGGAACAACAGAGTGGGTATTTATAGGCATATTCATAATTGCCTACTCCGCATATATTATTCGAATGTTCATGGTGGCCAGGAGGCTACAAACCTCCTTTCGACCGCTCGTTTTCAAGATTTTGCTCCGTAGCATGGCCATGGCCTTGCTTATTATAGCCTTGCTGGGCCCTTCTTTTGGAGAAACCACTAAAGAGGTGAAGTCGGAGGGTAAGGATATATATATAGCGGTAGACCTATCGCAATCTATGAACGCCTTCGATATTCAACCTACCCGACTGGAGAAAATTAAATTTGAACTTAAAAACATTGTAGACGCCTTTAGTTCTGACCGCATTGGCCTGATTATTTTTAGCTCCGAAGCCTTTGTACAATGTCCTCTTACCTACGACCAGAGTGCGCTTAGTTTATTCATCAGCACTCTCAACACCAGCCTGGTGCCCAACGCAGGAACCGATTTTGGTGCTCCCCTACGAATGGCTTTAGACAAGCTCGAAGATTCTGAATCGCCCATTACCCAACAAAAGGCAAAGATTGTTTTATTGATTAGCGATGGAGAAGATTTTGGCGATGAAACTGATGAGGCTGCCAAAGAGATTGTAAAAAGTGGCATTCAGTTGTTTGCTCTTGGTGTGGGAACAGAAACAGGTTCAAAAATAAGGCAGGCCAATGGTTTTAAACGAGACAGAAATGGGCAGGAGGTAGTAACAAAGCTCAACTCCAAATCGTTAAGAAAACTGGCCGTTGATACCGGTGGCAAATACTTCGAAATCAATGAAAATCAAAACGATGTAGCTCGACTCATTAGGGCTATAAACGAAGTAGAGGGCGAATTGCGCGATGCCCGAATGATCGATGCCTCGGCCAATAAGTTTTATTATTTCGTGCTGGGTGCGCTAGTGCTTTTGGCTCTGGACGCGCTCATTAGAAGAAAGACATTAAGGATATGAAATACATTATCAGCTTATTGATTATACTGGGAGGGGTTACAGATCCGGTAAATAAAATTGCCCGATCGAACAAGCTTAAGCGTACGGCCAAAGAAGCCTACGAAACAGGCCAGTATGCCGAAGCTGTTACGGCCTATGTATCTCTGCTCGATAGTTTAGAAGTAGAAGACTATAAGGCCCGTTTAAACCTAGCCCATGCAGCCTATTTACTGTCATATGGGGGAGACAACATGGGCTTATTGAGCGACATAAGCAGCGGCAAAACCCAGGTACAAGACAGTGCTCAGTTAAGCGCCATTAGCGGAGACCTTCGCTATTTTGATATTGCCGATAAGAATTACAAAACCGTTGCCGGTGCAGCAGAGCCAGTTCTTGCTTCTTCGGCCCACAATCAGCTGGGTATAATTGCCTACAAAATGAGTGAGCAATCGCCCGATGAAAAGGAGTCTTTTATGAACTCTGCCCTCAGCAATTTTAAGAATGCCTTGCTCAAAAACCCTTCTAACGAACAAGCCCGATACAATTATGAGCTGCTGAAAAAACTGCTAAGACAACAACAAGAGCAGCAACAGCAAGACCAAAAGAAAGATCAACAACAAGAGCAAAAGCAAGATCAACAGAACAAGGATCAGAAAGACCAAAAAGATCAGCAACAAAAACAAGATCAGGAGCAAAAGAACGATCAGAACAAAGAGCAGCAAGAGCAGGAGCAGCAAAAAAACGATAAGCAACAGCAAGAACAACAAGAGCAAAAAGAGGGTGAGCAAAAAGATGACCCTATGCAAAAGCTCATGGAGAAGCTGAAGGAAATGAATATTCCGCTAGAAAAGGCTCAAATGATACTGGAGGCCATGAAAAACAATGAGATCCAGTATGTGCAACAAAAGAAGAGAAAGGCCACCCAGAAGAAAGACTCTGACAAACCAGACTGGTAAGTTGATTGACGACCGGCCGGTAGTTCAACCACAAAGCTTCTCAATTTTAAAGGTTTGTGGGAAATGAGTACTTCTTAACTAAATCCTATACCCGACATCTCCTTTTCATTCTCCTTTCAATCTTGAGCCTATTTCTTATCTTTGCTAACACTCGTTAGGAAAACTATAATTTAGATATGAAGGAAGTATATATTGTTTCTGCAGCACGTACACCAATTGGTAGTTTTGGAGGCAAACTAGCCGGTTTTTCGGCTACTCAGCTAGGCTCTATAGCTATTAAAGGTGCTTTGGAAAAAGCAGGTGTGGCTGCATCGCAAGTTCAGGAAGTCTTTATGGGCAACGTAGTTTCGGCCGGCTTAGGACAGGCTCCGGCTCGTCAGGCAGCCCTTGGTGCCGGCATCGGCCACGAAGTACCCTGCACTACCATCAATAAAGTGTGTGCTTCGGGAATGAAGTCGGTTATGCTCGCGGCACAGTCCATTATGCTCGGCCAACAAGAGGTAATAGTAGCCGGTGGTATGGAAAGCATGTCTAACATACCCTATTACATACCCAAGGCTCGCTACGGATACAAATATGGTAATGGTGAGTTGGTAGACGGACTCTTAAAAGATGGTTTATGGGAAGTATACAACGGATTCCCCATGGGCAACTGTGCCGACAACACCGCCAGAGAAATGAACATTTCTCGCGAAGAACAAGATGAATATGCCATTAACTCGTACAAAAGAGCTGCCGCGGCTACAGAGCAAGGCAAATTCAAAAGTGAGATTATCCCCGTAGAAATTCCGCAAAGAAAAGGAGATCCTGTGATTATGGACGAAGATGAAGAATTCAGAAATGTATTCTTCGATAAAATACCGGCTCTCCGCCCGGTATTCTCCAAAGAAGGAACAGTTACTGCCGCCAATGCCTCTACGATAAACGATGGAGCCTCGGCCATGGTGCTCATGAGCAAAGAAAAAGCAGAAGAATTGGGAGTAAAACCACTGGCCAAAATCCGTGGTTTTGCCGATGCAGCGCAAGATCCGCTTTGGTTTACCACAGCTCCTGCGTTGGCCATACCTAAGGCCATGAAACTAGCCGGAGTATCTAAAGAAGAGGTAGATTTCTATGAAATTAATGAGGCGTTTTCAGTAGTAGCTATTGCCAACAACAAAACCCTGGAACTAGACAGTGCCAAGGTGAACGTAAATGGTGGAGCCGTGGCACTCGGCCACCCGCTGGGAGCCTCAGGAAACCGTATTGTAACCACCCTTTGCCATGTATTGGAACAAAACGATGGCAAAATTGGGGTAGCCGGTATTTGCAATGGTGGTGGCGGAGCTTCGGCCATTGTTATCGAGAAAATGTAGGATTACTATACTAAATATCTGAGCCTTACGTAATTTTACGTAAGGCTTTTTTTATGAAAAGATCAATCTTCAACATCATTGCTTTTCTCGCGGTTCAGTACGTCTATGGTCAAGATACTATAAAGAAATTCTACCCTCCCGAGTTTAAAAATGTAAAAGAGGTTTACACTATTCTTGATGGAGACACCACCAAAATTCACGGTTCATACACCCGATACTATGAAGAGGGAGAAATTGCCATGAAGGGTGAATTTGTTGAAGGAAAACCTCAGGGGCTCTTCATAGAATATTATGAAGATGGCAAGACACTCTCTAAAACCACCTATAAGAATGGTAAGAAAACAGGCCCTTTTGAGGTCTACGCAAAAAACGGAGCACCTATTCAAAAGGGCAGTTACATAGATGGCGTTTTGAATGGAAAGGTTAAAACCTTCTACGATGATGGTAAACTTAAAGGAGAAACCACCTTTACCAACGGAATTCCCAATGGGCCTGCTATTGAGTATTTTCACAATGGCAACATAAAGCAAGAATTCACCTACCTGAACGGGAAGCAAAACGGACCGGCCAAAACCTACTACGCCAATGGGAAACCCTCTTCTGTTTTCACCTACAGCAATGGCGTAATTAACGGCACCTACCAAACCTTTTACTCCAACGGAGAGAAAGAAGGCGTTTACAACTATGTAAACGGTTACAAAAACGGAGCCTATAAGAAGTACAGCCCCAACGGGCAGTTGCTGGAAGAAGGCTCCTACATAGACGGAATAAATGATGGGGTGAGAAAAACCTACTATGAAAGTGGTGCACCCAAAGAAGTACAGCACTTTCAGAAAGGAGCAAAAACAGGAATAAACACAACCTACTACGAAACCGGTGAGAAAATGTGGGTAGAAAACTACACCCGAATTACCAAAGATGGAGTGCTACGAGAATACTATAAGTCTGGCCAATTAAAAACCGAACAAGTATATGTAGATGGAAAAAAGGCCAAAACCTGGAAGACCTACTATGAAAATGGTCAGGTAGAAACTGAAACCCCACACGAGTCAGGCCATATAAACGGACTGGTTAAGTTCTACAATGAACAAGGACAGCTCGTAAAATCTGTCCCATACATATATGGACGCAACACAGGAGTAGAAACTTCCTATTACGCCAGTGGTAAGAAACATACGGAAACCAACTATCTCAATGGTCAGAAATCGGGCAGATACTACGAATATTTTGAATCGGGCGAAGTAAAAGTAAAGGGAAACCACCTCTACGATGTGAAACAAGGTACCTGGACCTATTACAACAAAGAGCAAAAACTACTCAAAACAGAAACCTATTCCCGAGGCCAGTTAATGAGCACAACAGAAAATTAATTCGCCAGCTATCAGCAAACGAATTTTGACTATTTTTACCCGATGATCGAAGGTGTTAAGGAGACTAATTTCCAGTTCCCCAATCAAACAGGATTTTACAGCGGTAAAGTAAGAGACATCTACTTTTTCAAAGACAAGTTGGCCATGGTGGCCACCGACCGCATTTCTGCTTTTGACGTAATACTACCAAGACCCATTCCTTACAAGGGGCAAGTACTGAACCAAATAGCCCAGAAATTTCTGGAAGCTACTAAAGATGTGGTTCCCAATTGGATTACCGATTCGCCCGACCCCAATGTGAGCATAGGTCTAAAATGCCAACCCTATGCGGTAGAAATGGTCATTAGAGGCTACCTGGCAGGCCATGCCTGGCGGGAGTACCGTGAAGGAAAAAGAACTCTTTGCGGAGTAAGTCTGCCCGAAGGGCTCAAAGAAAATGATAAACTGCCCACCCCTATCATTACCCCTACCACCAAGGCCAAAGAAGGCCATGACGAAGATATTTCAAGGGAAGAGATTCTCAGACAGGGCATAGTGGCCGAAGCAGAATATGTTCAACTGGAAAAATATACCCGAGCACTGTTTGAAAGAGGCACTGAAATAGCCGCCAAACAAGGGCTCATATTGGTTGACACCAAGTACGAATTTGGTAAATTCAACAATGAAATTTACCTGATCGATGAGATTCATACACCTGACTCATCCAGATACTTCTACAAAGAGGGCTATGAGAGCCGGCAGGCATCAGGAGAAAAACAAAAGCAGCTGTCGAAAGAGTTTGTGAGACAGTGGCTCATAGAAAATGGATTTCAGGGTAAGGAAGGGCAGGAAATTCCTACCATGACCAACGAGGTGGTACAGTCTATCTCTGACAGATACATTGAATTGTATGAAAAAGTGACAGGTGAAACCTTCCAAAAGGAAACTGGAACAAACGTTGTAGAACGCATTGAAAAAAACATTAAAAATTATTTAGCAAAGCATAACCTATGAAGTTTTCAATAGACAAAAAAGAGCTGTTTACCGTATTCAAACTTCAGGAAGAGAAACTAGACTCTACTCTTTCTCCTGAACTAAAATCGGAACTAGTATCCCTTCAGGCTCAAGGAGTTAAAAACCTAATACTTAACCTTTCTGAAACCAAGTATGCCGATTCTTCCGGACTAAGCGCCCTGCTCACCGGCAACAGAGCCTATACCGAAAATGGCGGAGCATTTATTCTTAGCGAAGTCACTTCTTTTGTAGATAAACTTTTAACCATCTCTCAGCTAAAAAATGTTTTGACAGTTTTGGCCACTGACGAAGCTGCCAAAGACCTTATTTTGGCAAATAGCCCAAGCGAGGAAGAAGAATAAAGCTTAGGTTTGAGCATCAGGGTAAAAATATTAGGCTCTAGTTCTGCCACGCCTGCGCACAGGCGAAACCACACCTCGCAGTTGGTTAATGTAGAAGGCAAGTATTACCTGGTGGATTGCGGTGAAGGCACTCAGCTACAACTCAAACGTTACAAGCTCAGGGCTCAGCGCATCAACAATATCTTTATATCGCACTTACATGGCGACCATTACCTGGGGCTTATGGGCTTGCTTTCAACCATGCACCTTATGGGAAGAAACAAACCATTGAACCTCTATGGCCCCAGGGGCTTGGCCGAAATAATTACCCTGCAACTCCGCTACTCTGAAACCATCTTCAATTATGATCTCAAGTTTATTGAAGTAGATGCCAGCCGCAGTCAGGTAATCCATGAAGATGAACTCATTTGCGTACACTCCATTCCGCTCAATCACCGCATTCCGTGCAGCGGCTTTCTGTTCGAAGAAAAAACAAAGAACAGGAGAATCCGTAGAGAAATGCTCCCCGATGACATGAGCGTAAGAAACATCATTCGCCTTAAAAAAGGAGAAGACATTTATGCTGAAGACGGTACGCTTCTGTATAAAAATAAAGACATGACGCTCCCGCCTCGTCAGTCGTTTCGATATGCCTACTGTAGTGACACCAAATATGATGAGTCCATTATACCCATAATTGAAGGGGCAGATATGCTCTATCATGAAGCTACTTTTTTAGAAGAGCATTTAGACAGAGCCACTTCTACCTACCATAGCACGGCCAAAGAAGCTGCCACTATTGCCCAAAAAGCTAACGTAGGGAAATTACTGTTAGGCCATTTTTCGGCCCGATACAAAGAACTGGAACCACTTGAGGCAGAAGCACGGGAGGTTTTTGCAGAATCGTACCTGGCAATTGAAGGAGAAGAGTTTATATTAGACAGCTAGTATGGCCAAATCCATTCTCTCCGATAAGAAAAATAGCCTTTTCATTATTCTCAGCGGTATTTTCATTACCAATGCGCTGATTGCAGAATTGATTGGAGGTAAAATTTTTTCGTTTGAAAAGACCCTTGGATTTGAACCTCTCAATACTCCCCTCTTCGGAGACTTCCTGCTGCAGTTTAACCTAACGGCCGGTGTTGTGCTTTGGCCAGTGGTATTTATAACTACCGATATCATTAATGAATACTTTGGAAAGAGAGGTGTTAGAAGAATCACATTCATTACAGTAGGGCTTATTGCCTACGCTTTTCTCGTTATTTTTCTGGCCATGAAGCTTATTCCGGCCGATTTTTGGCTCGAAGTAAATGCTGTAAATGAAAAAGGAGAGCCTTTTGATATTAACTACGCATTTGAAAAAGTTCTCTCACAAGGTTTAAACATTATTTTTGCTTCGTTGGTAGCCTTTGTAGTGGGTCAGTTTGTAGACGTGTTTGTTTTTCATAAGCTGCGGAAAATTACAGGAAAGAAAAAAATATGGCTCAGAGCAACAGGCTCTACTCTTGTTTCGCAGCTCATCGATAGTTTTGTGGTACTCTTTGTAGCCTTTTATTTTTTAGGTCCGTGGAGTATCACTCAGGTTTTGGCCGTGGGAGTAACCAACTACATCTATAAATTTATAATTGCCGTAGGCCTTACCCCCATCCTCTATATTGCCCATTACATCATCGATAAATATTTGGGCAAAGTTACAGCTGAGCAAATGATGGCCGAAGCGAGTAGCGAAGCTTAAATATTTCGGGCAAAATTATCCAACACCACGGCAGTGGCTACTGCCACATTGAGCGACTCAGCTCCTCCCCGACCCGGTATTTTTATGGAGTGAGTTACCAGTGGCCTCAATTCTTCCGATATACCATGCGACTCGCTCCCCATTAGGATAACTCCGTGTTGAAGTTTCGTTTGGTAAATGGATTGACCGTCTAACAGAGCTCCGTAAACATGTCTTTCACACTCAGATAAAAAGCTCCTCAAATCGGTATAATGCACCTTTACGCGAGTAAAAGATCCCATGGTAGCATTAATTACTTTGGGGCTAAATACATCGGTAGTATCCCGACTGCAAACAATTTGCTTTATTCCATACCAATCTGCAATGCGAACAATTGTCCCCAGGTTACCCGGGTCGTTAACCTGATCCAGAGCCAGCACCATTTCCTCTTTCCAATTGGCATTGAGCGATTGTTCCGGCATTTTAACCACAGCCAGCCCGGTACTATTCGACTTAAAGGTACCCACCTGCAACAAGTCGTTCTCCTTTACTTCAAACACATCAAATTTTTTCCGAAATAACCCCTTATCTAACGTTTTCAGGTACTCCGAAGTAGCCAAAAGCGCTTCCACTTCCCAATCGGATTTGAGTACTTCCTCCACTCCTTTTGCCCCTTCTACCAAAAACTTACCTTCGGCCTGTCTATATTTTTTTAATTGCAGAGATTTAAAGTACTTTGATTGGCGTTTAGAGAGCATATTGATGTTGTTCGTGAAGCGAGGAAAAAGACTATTCTACGTATTAATCATTTCGGTTTTACTGGCCTCTTGTACGGGAGTAAAATACCTTGAACAAGGTGAAAAATTACTCTATAAACAGGAGATTGCCGGTGTAAAAAAAGCAAATAAAAATGATATAGCCGATCAGATTTTGCTTGAGCCTAATACTCGTTTCCCCATTATTGGCCCTATTGGTGCCTATATTTATGAAACCGGTGAAAGGGCCTTCGACTCCGCCAAGGTGGCTCGCGAAAAAGAAGAGTTCATAGAAGAAATTGATGCCCGAATCGAAGAACGGCAAGCCAATGGCAAATCTACCAAAAAGCTTGAAGCCAAGAAAAGCAGAAAGGTAGACCGCTACAACAAGGAGTTGCGGCTTGGCAATGGGCGCATGCGCACCGGATCTCCTTTGGCCGTATACGACAGCGCATTAATTGAACAGTCGGCTGTTCGTATTAGAAACTACCTCATGAGTAAGGGTTTCAGGAAGTCTGCAGTGACCATAGAAACCAAAGAAAAAGGCCGCAAAATAACCCAAACCTTTCGCATAAAAGAAGGAAAACGCAGCTTCATAGATAGCCTAATGCTTCGAACTGGCGACACAACCATTACCCGAATTATCACCGAGGCAAAGGCCAATTCGCACTTAAAGGTGGGCGAGTATTATGACCGGGCTAACATGGAAAAAGAACAAGACCGATTGGACCTATTGCTCCGAAACAATGGGTATTTTGAGTTTAATAAGCGATTTATAGAGTTTGTGGTTGAATACGCACCCAAGTCTGAAGACCTATGGATAACCACCATCATAAACAAGCCTGCCAACAGAGATTTTCACAAACAATTTAAGATTGACTCCATAGTGTTCAACACCAGTGGAAATGAGGAAATCTTAGATGCAATGAACTATCTGGGTATTAAATACAACTTCTCAGACATATACTTTTCTCCAAAGGTATTGGACACCCGTCTTAAGCTAGAACCTAACCAACTCTACCGATATTCTGATGTGGTGAACACCCAACGCCAACTTTTGAACATGGACATTTTCCGATTCGCCAATGTGAACTTTGACACTACACTGGTTCAAGATAAGTTTGTAGCCAACATATACACCGCACCACTGCAACGCTATCAGCTTACCCAAGAACTTGGTGTGAATGTAACGGAAGGGACTTTTGGCCCCTTCTACAACCTCTCTTTGAGAAACAGAAATACTTTTGGAGGTGCAGAAATCCTTCAGTTCAATGGTTTTATTGGCTCTGATGGTGTTTCTTCTGCTACCGAACAGGAAGGAACATTCAGTATTTCTAACCTTCAATACGGAGCCAATGTGAGCCTTACATTCCCCCGGTTCGTAACCCCTTTCAATTCGCGTGAGCTTAGCCGCAGATCGTTCAATGCTAAAAGTTCTCTGGTTTTGGGATATTCATTTATTAACAGACCGGAGTATTCCAGGCAAAACCTTAATGGCTCATACGGTTATTCATGGCAAAACGAGAAAGGTAATATTTCCTATCGCTTAAACGTATCGGAAATTAACCTTGTAAACACATCCAGAATTGATTCGGCATTTCAAAAGCAACTGGACGATCTTGAACTACAAGGAAATACACTGGCTCAGGCCTTTAACAAATCATTTGTTTCTGCCACAAACTTCAACGCCATTTTTAATAACAACTATGGCAATACAGAAAAACCATCGGACTATTTACGTGTGTTTTTGGAAGCGGGAGGCACCATTTACAACCTGATCGGTACCGGCCTATTGGAAAGCGACTCTTTGACCTACTTTAAGTTTGGCAAAGCTCAATTGGACTACCGAAAGTATATTCCGCTGGGAGAAGACAAATCGCTGCATTGGCGTGTAAACGTGGGCTACGCCCTGCCTTATGGCGATGAGAAGGCCTTACCTTACGAACGCTACTTCTTTACCGGAGGTAGCAACAGCAACAGAGCCTGGTTTCCAAGACGACTGGGGCCGGGTTCGGCCCACCCTTATAAACTCGATGAAGATGGTAATAACGAAATAATTGATGGCCAATTGGTTCCGTTACGAACGGGCAGAGAAAGCTATCGGTTTGAGCAGCCGGGTGAGATTTTGCTAGAGCTTAGCCTGGAATACAGGGGCAATATCACCAGTTTTATCGATTGGGCTTTCTTTATCGATGCGGGCAACGTATGGCGTTTTCAGGAGTTTGCCAGTGACGACCCTTCGCAGGTACAGCGTCTTTCGACCGGAGGTGCCTTCAGCTTTTCCGATTTTTACAAGGAGATTGCTATTGGAGCAGGGCTGGGTTTGCGGTTCGACTTTAATTTTCTGGTTTTCAGGTTCGATGCCGGCCACAAAATAAAAGACCCTCGTTTTCCGGAGGGTCTGCGTTGGCAAATGCCATTCTCTCGTTCCAGACAGGGACAAACAGTTTGGAATATTGCGGTAGGTTATCCGTTCTAAGCACAATGCCTCAGGCTCAGCAATCAAAAAGCTCTTGGCAGGCTAAAAACCCTGCCTTAGCAACTTCCTACAACCTTTTAGATTAATAGTTCAACAACTTTTCCAGCTGTGCCTCTACCTTTTCCGGAGTTGGCAGCATGGCCTTCTCCAAGTCTACATTGAGTGCAATAGCCGGCAGATTTTCGGCACCATAGGCCATAACCGGAGCGTCAAGTTCCTGGAAGCAGTGTTGAGATATTCGACCGGCCAAAGACTCGGCAAATGAATTCAACAAAGGCTCTTCGGTAAGTACCATAGCCTTGTTGTGTCGTTTAACCGCAACCTTTATCGCTTCCCAGTCAATTGGATTTAGGGTTCTTAGATCCAGTATTTCCACGCGTCCCTCAAAGCGCTTGCTGGCCGCCTTGGCCCAATATACGCCCATGCCATAGGTTATTACCACACAAGACTCTCCATTTTCAACAGCTTCTTCAGAAGCTTCCTGATCTATACGGGCCTTACCCAAAGGAATAATATACTCCGAATCCGGTTCGAAAGTCTTTGCCAATTCAGTACCGGGAACTTTAGACCAATACAAGCCTTTGTGCTCGAGCATAACCACCGGGTTAGGATCGTGGAAAGCCGCTTTTATCAGACCTTTCATGTCGGCTGCATTGGACGGATAAACTACCTTTATTCCTCTTATGTTGAGCAAAGTAGACTCAACACTTCCAGAGTGGTACGGCCCGCCTCCACCATAGGCCCCAATTGGCACTCTTATGAGCGACTGTATGGGAAACTGCCCCTTACTGAGATAGCAGCTTTTGGATAGTTCTTCTACTAACTGGTTAATCCCCGGCCATATATAATCGGCAAATTGAATCTCCACTATGGGCTTGGCGCCCACTGCCGACATTCCGGCTGTGGAACCTACAATGTATGCTTCCTGAATAGGGGTATTAAACACCCTTGAGTCTCCATATTTCTGGGCAAGCGTAGCCGCTTCGCGAAAAACACCTCCCAGAGTTCCGCCCACATCCTGACCATAAAAAAGGGCCTCGGGATGGTTTTTCAAAATATCATCAACTGCATGCAAAGCCGCATCAACCATCACCACCTTCTCAGCTCCTCTCGGTTTTCTTTGGCCTTTTTCTTCGGTAATTGGAGTGGGTGCAAATTCATGGTCTAAAACAGTAGCCGGATCAGGATCATCGGCATTAAGTGCTCTGGCGTATTCTGACTGAACAAAGGCTCTTGCCTCGTCTTCCAACTTCACCAGATCAGTTTCTTTGTAACCCGCAGCCTTGAGGCTTTTTCTCAACTTAGGAATTGGATCACTCTTCTGGTGCATATCCAGGTCATGGTCTCCTCTGTACCACTCTTTTCGCACACCTGATGTATGGTGTCCTAGCAACGGGGTTTTAGCATGAACCAATATTGGGGCTCTTTTTTCTCTTACATATTGAAAAGCCTGCTGCATGCCTTCGTAGGAGTTCACAAAATCAGATCCGTCTATACGCATGCGCTCCATACCTTTAAATCCGGCAGCAAACTCAAAAGCATCCATGGCCCGCATTTCGCTGCCCGTAGCGCTTATCCCCCAATCATTGTCTTGAATAAGGTATACAATAGGTAATTTGTGCAGTACTGCCATTTGCATGGCTTCGGAAACCTCCCCTTCGGTTACAGAACCATCGCCAAGTGAGCACAACACCACAGGCTTGTTATTGCCCTTCAGAAGGCCTTGCTCTTCCAGGTAATGCAAACCGTGAGCCATGCCTGTGGCTGGTATGGCCTGCATGCCCGTAGCTGAACTCTGATGCGGTATGGTAGGGAAGCCTTCTCGCTTAAGGGAAGGGTGTCCGTAATATGTTCTTCCACCGGAAAAGGGATCGTCTTTCTTTCCCAAAAGCTGGAGCATCAACTCGTGTGGTTGCATGCCTATTCCCAACAAAATGGACTCGTCTCTATAGTAAGGGGCAGCAAAATCGTATGCTTTCAATTGAAAGGCTGCTGCCAATTGAATGGCTTCATGACCCCGAGAAGTGCTATGCACATATTTACTACAAACTGCCCGATTCTCATCGTACAGAACAGCCATATTATAGGCTGTTTGCATAAGTCGATAGGCCTTTTCTAGAATATTTTTAGGAATTTGATTCGCTGTCGTTGTCTTCGCTGTCTTCTTAATCTCTTTGGTCAAATCCATGAGGTTTTATCCTGATCTACTCGTCAAAGTTAGTCAATAATTCAATCGATTACCGAAAAACCTAACGATCATTAGCTTTTTGATTGCACTCTGTATAGAATAAAAGGTTGTATCTGTCTAATTGTTTGGTCAGTATTTAATCTTCGCACTAAAAAGCTAATTTTGCGCCATGCCGGAGTTGACTAAAGAAGACATTGCAGCCGTTTTTAGAAATATACAGGACCATATTTGCAAGTCGCTGGAAAATGCTGATGGAAAGGCCATTTTTGAAGAGGACAAATGGCAGCGTCCGGGTGGCGGTGGCGGACGCAGCCGGATAGTGCGTAAAGGAAATATCATAGAAAAAGGTGGCGTTAATTTTTCTGAGGTTTTTGGGCCAACTCCGGAAAAAATATTGAACTCATTTGGTCTCTCAGAAGGTCATTTCTTTGCCACTGGTGTTTCTATTGTTCTTCACCCTGAAAACCCTTGGGTACCTATTATTCATATGAACATCAGGTACTTTGAAATGTCTAATGGAACCTATTGGTTTGGAGGAGGCATAGACCTTACCCCTCATTATGTAGACATGGAAGATGCCCGATGGTTTCACTCTAAGCTAAAGGCCGTTTGCGACAAACATGATCCGCATTACTACCAAGAGTTTAAGCAGTGGGCTGATGATTACTTCTATATAAAACACAGGAAGGAAACCCGGGGAATTGGCGGAATATTCTTCGATCATCTGTCGGCCGATAACGGCAAAAACAAGCAGGATATTTTCAACTTTGTGAAGGATGTGGGTCTTGCTTTCCCATCGATTTACACTCATTTTATGGCTAAGAACAGCGTGAAGCCCTTTGGCCCAAAAGAAAAGAGTTGGCAAATGCTTCGCAGAGGCCGTTATGTTGAGTTTAATCTAGTGCTGGACAGAGGTACAAAGTTTGGCTTAGAAACAGACGGAAGAACGGAGTCTATACTAATGAGCTTACCTCCCATGGCGGGCTGGGAATATGATCATCAACCCAAAGAAGGATCGGCCGAAGCCCAAACATTGACCATGCTTAAAAAAGGAATCGATTGGCTGGCTTAATTTCATACATCGAGGCACTGGACAAAGACTTGTTTCGTGTTTTAAACGGAACCCATAATGCACTATTTGATTGGTTAATGCCATGGATTAGCAATAAATACGTATGGATTCCACTCTATGCTTTTCTGTTGTATTCACTCATAAGATATAGTAAGGTACCGGCCTGGGCAGTGTTGCTCGGCATTGGCTTGCTCATTCTTCTGAGCGACCAGACTGCCTCCGGCCTACTTAAACCTTGGGTGGAACGTTTAAGACCTTGCTACGACCCGGAGCTGGAAGGGCAGGTTCATTTATTAAAAGGTTGTGGAGGCCGATATGGCTTTGCTTCCAGCCATGCAAGCAACTCCTTTGCAGTAGCCATGTTCTGCTGGCTTCTACTTAAAGATTCGGTGCGTTACATTGGCTGGCTATTTCCCTGGGCCGCTTTGGTGGCTTACTCCCGTGTGTATTTAGGGGTGCATTTTCCTGGCGATATTCTGGCCGGTGCACTCATAGGCATTGGCAGTGGTGTAGTAATTAATTTTATATTGAAACAATTAACAATGACCCGATGGGGAAAAAAGACGCTATAGTTTACAAGTACTTCAAACGGGTGTTTGACGATTATCAGGTATTGGTTTCTGTCAATCCTATAGATTATTCAGGCACTGAGCTGATTGTTCATCCGGACGGAAAGATTGAAAAAACGGACATGCAGTTTGATGAGGATATCTATGAAGACCTGGAAGTAGATGAGTTCAAAGAAAGCAGCCCGTTGGAGTTTCAACTTTATATGAAACGGGATTTCTTTACTCGTGAAGAGGATTAACGCCCTTTGAATTTTGCGTGTTGAATTTTCCCCGTTCAATGAATACACCTCCACTCTCTGTTTAAAAAAACCTGAATTCGATGTAAGTAAGTAGAAAAAT